>JBLMXS010000223.1:0-16556 GCA_050257895.1 Thiohalocapsa sp. | reverse complement strand
CCTACGCGATCCTGCCACGGGCAGCGATGCTGATGGCCGCAGCGGGGACCGCTGTCGCGCTCAAGAATGCGCAGCTCGGACAAAGCGGGTTCTTGACCGCGGGGTTGATCGGGCTGGCCCTTGTGTTCCTCGAGCGTCGGCCCGTATTGGCCGGGATTTTTATTGGCCTGCTCATTTACAAGCCGCATTTCGGAATTTTATTTCCCCTCGCCCTGGTCGCGGGCCGGCAATGGAAAGCGTTCGCCAGCGCCGCCGCGACGGTGCTGCTCCTTGCCGCCATCGCCACGATCGCCTTCGGTGCCCACGTCTGGTCGGCTTTTTTCGCGTCGCTGCATGGATTTGACGGCACCCTCACCGCGGATCCGGGGTTCGAGATCGGGTTCCAGTCGTTGTTCGGCCTGTTGCGCTGGTACGGGGCAAGCCCGCTTCTCGCCTTGAGCGCCCATATGGTTTTCGCCGCTCTGCTGACGGTGCTCGTTTGCACCCTCTGGTGGCTGCCGACCCCGTATCCCCTCAAAGCAGCGGCCTTGTGCATCGGCGCCGTCGCAGTCACCCCGTATGTGCTCGCCTACGATCTGTGCGCCTTGGCGATGGCGGTGGCGTTTTTCGTCCAGGATGGATTGCGCCGCGGATTTTATGCTGGCGAACGCGTCACCCTGCTCGTTTGCTTCATGCTGGCAGCTTTCTTGGCGCGGCCGTTTGGCGCGCTGCTCGATGCCGTCCTCATCGGCGTTGTGGTCTGGCGCCTGGTGGCGGAGCGCCGAGAGCTGAGAGCTTTCGCGGGCGCGCCAGTGAGCCTGTAGCACCAAACATGCGACAACTTTCGCCGGGCTTCGGGCGCCGCAGCTTCGTTGTCCCCCCGGCACAGGCAACGGAGCAGGCTTGTTCGGTGCATCATAGCATTACGGCGCGGAAGCAGCCTCTGACCGGTGGTGGCTGGGCCCAGTTCGTGCCGTCGTGGCCGTTGCTCGTCGGGTTGCTGGTGTTCGCGCGGCTGCTGTCCGCGCGCCTGGCGCTGCTCAACGATCCCGACACCTATCTACACATTGCGGTCGGTCGCTGGATTTTGGCGCACGCCGCCTTGCCGGTTCACGATCCCTTTTCGCACACCATGCCGGGCGCGCCGTGGATCTCCGGCGAATGGCTGGCGGAGGTCGCACTCGCGGCCGTCTACCAGCATGCCGGCTGGGGCGGCCTCATCGTTGTCACCGGCGCCAGTGCCGCGGCCGCCGTCGGCCTCCTGACCCATTTCCTGCTGCGCCGCCTGTCGCCCCTACCGGCGCTGATAGCGGCGATCGCTTCCTTCGCGGTCCTCGAACCGCATTTGCTGGCACGGCCGCATCTGCTGGCGCTGCCGCTCCTGGTGCTGTGGGCCGGGCTGCTGCTCGCGGCCTGCGACGATGGGCGGCCGCCGCCGTTTCTCGCGCTGCCGCTGATGCTGCTGTGGGCCAATCTGCATGCCAGCTTCCTGTTCGGCCTTGGGCTTGCCGCGTTTCTCGGGGTCGAGGCGGTGCTGCAGGCGGGCGCCGGTGCACGTCGGCCGGAGATCCGGCGCTGGGCCGTCTTCGTCGCCGCGGCGTTGGCTGCCGCGCTGGTGACGCCGCACGGCCTCGCCACTCTGGTCGAGCCGCTGCGGCTGATGCATATGCCGGCGCTTCAGGCCAGCTTCGTCGAATGGCTGAGCCCCGATTTCCGCCGCGCACCGGCGCTGGAAATGTGGCTGCTCGGTGCGCTGTTCGTCGGGTTCGCGACCGGCGCGCGGCTACTATTGACTCGGCTCCTGCTGCTGCTCGCCCTGGTGCACGAGACGTTGCAGCACGTCCGCCACGCCGACCTGCTCGCCGTGGTCGGCCCGCTGGCTACTGCGGCGGCGGTGGGACGCAGCCTCGACGCGCTCGCCGCCGCCGCCCCGCCGTCGCGGCTGACGCAGTGGTTCGCCCGACTGGCCCGCGCGTCCCGCCCGGCGGCGGTCGCCCTCAGCCTGGGGCTCGCAGCCGCGCTCGCCGCGCCGACGGCGTGGGACCCGGTGGTGCGCGGCGACGACGCCGTGACGCCGGCGACGGCGCTGGCGGTGGCCCGCCGGCTTGGCCTCTCGGGACCGGTGCTGAACAGCGAGAATTTCGGCGGCTATCTGGCGTTCCGCGGCGTGCCGACCTTCATCGACGGCCGGGTCGAGATGTACGGCAACGATTTTCTCGCCGAATTTGTCGCCGCCGAGCGCGGCGACAAGGCGGCGCTGCGGCGCCTGCTGGCGCGCTATCGCATTGAATGGACGCTGCTGACTCCTCATTCCGGCGCCGTGGCGGCGATCGATGCGCTGCCGGGATGGGAGCGCGTCTACGCCGACGCGCATGCCGTGATCCACCGCCGCATTGCCGCCGCGCCGCCGTAGTTCCCGGCCTTAGTCCCGGAGTTAGTTCGCGGCGCTAGCTGCCCGTGGGTCGTCGCCGCGACGCGCCTGCAATGGCCGTACCCCGCTGTCGCGGTGAGGAATCGCGGGCGGTGAGATGCTCTGCCTCTTGCATGGCGGGGCGGAACCCCCACAATCGGTGCCATGCACACGACCAACGATATCCGCGCCGCCTTTCTCGATTACTTCGCCGCGAACGACCACGAGGTGGTGCCGTCGAGCCCGCTGGTGCCGCGCAACGACCCGACGCTGCTGTTCACCAACGCCGGCATGGTGCAGTTCAAGAACGTCTTCACCGGCGTCGAAAAGCGCCCATATCAGCGCGCCGCCACGGCACAGAAATGCGTGCGCGCCGGCGGCAAGCACAACGATCTCGAAAATGTCGGCTATACCGCGCGACATCACACATTTTTCGAGATGATCGGCAATTTTTCGTTTGGTGATTACTTCAAGGAACGGGCGATCGAGCTGGCATGGCGGCTGATCACCCGCGAATTTGAGCTGCCGCCGGAGCGGCTGTTGGTGACGGTCTATGCCGAGGACGACGAGGCCGCCGGGTTGTGGGCGCGGGTCGCCGGCCTGCCGGCCTCGCGGATCATCCGCATCGCCACCTCCGACAATTTCTGGGCGATGGGCGATACCGGGCCGTGCGGTCCCTGTTCGGAAATTTTCTACGATCACGGCGAGGAGATCCCGGGGGGCCCGCCCGGCAGCCCCAACCAGGATGGCGACCGGTTCGTCGAGATCTGGAACCTCGTCTTCATGCAGTTCGACCGGCTGCCCGGCGGCGAGCGCGTGCCGTTGCCGCGCCCCTCGATCGACACCGGCATGGGCCTCGAGCGCATCGCGGCGGCGTTGCAGGGCCGGCACGACAATTACGACATCGACCTGTTTCGGGCCTTGATCCTCGCCTCGGCCGAGGCCTCCGGGGTCGCGCCCGACGGGCCGCACGCGGTCTCGCACCGGGTCATCGCCGATCATCTGCGCGCCGCCGCGTTCCTGATCGCCGACGGCGTGCTGCCCAGCAAGGAAGGCCGCGGCTATGTGCTGCGCCGCATCATGCGGCGGGCGATGCGCCATGCCCAGATGCTCGGCTGCAAGGAACCGCTGATGTGGCGGCTGGTGCCGGTGCTGGTGCAGCAGATGGGCGCGGCCTACCCGGAATTGCTGCGGGCGCGGCCGTTGATCACCGAAACGCTGCGGCTCGAGGAGGCCAACTTCAAGCAGACGCTGGAGCGCGGCCTGCGCCTCTTGGACGAGGAGACAGCGCGGCTGCGGCCGGGCGAGCCGCTCCCTGGCGAGATCGCGTTCCGCCTGTACGACACCTACGGCTTCCCGCTCGACCTGACCGAGGATGTGCTGCGTGCCGACGGCCGTAAGGTGGCGGTCGAGGGTTTCGAATCGGCGATGGCGCGGCAGCGCGAGGAGGCGCGGCGCAGCTGGGTTGGCTCCGGCGAGGCCGCGACCGAGGCCAACTGGTTCGCCCTGCGCGACGAGGTCGGGCCGACCGAGTTCCTCGGCTACGAGACGCTGGCGGCCGAGGGCGTCATTCAGGCGATCATGCGCGGCAACGAACAGCTGGCCGAAGCGGGCGCCGGCGACGATGTCGGCATCATCGTCAACCAGACGCCGTTCTATGCCGAGGCGGGCGGCCAAGCCGGCGACACCGGCGCGCTGTTCTCCGCGACCGGCGGCGAGATGGCGGTCACCGACACGCAGAAGAAGGCGGGCGACCTGCACCTTCATCTCGGCATCGTGCGGCACGGCGCCCTGCGGGTCGGCGACGCCGTCGAGTTGCGCGTCGACGGCGAGCGCCGGCAGCGGCTGCGGGCCAACCATTCGGTGACGCACCTGCTGCACCAGGCCTTGCGCCAGCGGCTTGGCGAACACGTGACCCAGAAAGGCTCGCTCGTCGCACCCGACCGCCTGCGGTTCGATTTCAGCCATCCGCGGCCGCTGACCGCGGCCGACATCGCGGCGATCGAGGCGGCGGTCAACACCCGCATCCGCGCCAACGCCGAGGTGCATACCCGGCTGCTCACGCCGGAGCAGGCGATCGCGGACGGAGCGCTGGCGCTGTTCGGCGAGAAATATGGCGAGGAAGTGCGCGTCGTCTCGATGGGCGGGCCCCGCCACGCCGGCGGCGACACCAGCGGCAGCGGTGACAGGCTGGGCAACGCGCTGCGTGACGCCCTGGGCGACGTCGACGGCGACATCGCTGGCAGCCGCTCCGGCAACAGCGACGGACCGCCGTACTCGGTCGAGCTGTGTGGCGGCACGCACGTCCGCCGCACCGGCGATATCGGGCTGTTCAAGATCGTCGGCGAAACCTCGATCGCCTCCGGGGTGCGTCGCATCGAAGCGCTGACCGGCGCCGCCGCGGAAGCCTATCTTGCCGGCGAGGAAGACCTGTTGCGGCAATCGGCGGCGGCGCTGCGCACCAGCCCAGCCGAACTGCCGGCTCGGCTGTCGCGGCTGCTCGACGACCACCGCCGGCTCGAACGCGAGCTCGCCGAGGCGCGCCGCGCGGCGGCGATGGGATTGGCGGCGCGCCAGGGACAGGCTGCACAGGACGCCGCCTCGGGGCAGTCCCGCGAAGGCGGCAAGCGCATCGGCGACATCGCTTTCGACGCGCGCCTCGTCGACGACGTGCCCGGCCGCGAACTGCGCTCGCTCGCCGATGACCTGAAGGGGCGCATCGGTTCCGGGGTCGTGGCCATCGTCTCGCGCGCCGAGGGGAAGGCGGCCATCGTCGTCGGCGTCACCCCCGACTTGGCCAGCCGCGTCGATGCCGTCGAGCTGGTGCGCGCCGGCGCCGAGGTGCTCGGCGGCAAAGGCGGCGGTGGGCGCCGCGACATGGCGCAGGCCGGCGGCCCAGCGGCCGACCACGCCGAGGCGGCGCTCGCCGCCGTCGAACGCGCCCTCCAGGCGGTCGAACCCGCCGCGCAAACGCCCGCCTCTTAAAACACCGGCTGTCCAACGCACCTGATGATTCGCCAGATGGTTGCGCCGCCGCTCGCCGCAGCGCTCACTAACTCCTTGTGAATTCAAGGTCGTCGATAATCAACCTCGACGCCTCCGCGCAACCGTCGCATGATACAGACGGAGGCAGTGGCGCGGGGGGGTCCGCCGCCTGCCACGGGGGTCGAGTGCGTCAAGAATGAAACGCTTTAGCGCGCTGGCGTCGATGCTCGTTGCGCTCGGCTGCACCACGCTTGCCGGCTGCGATTCGCTTCCGTGGCATTTCGACCCGCTGTCGATCAACGGCCGCGACGGCGCTGGCGCGCCGGTTCCCTACGCAACCGTGATGCGGCTCGGCGCCGCCGCGCATGCCGGCGGCAACTTGCCGACGGCGGTCGGCTTCTATCGCCGCGCCGCCGAACTCGACCCGGCTGCGCCGGCGCCGTTGGTGGCGGCCGGCAATACGCTGCTCGAAATGGGCAGCATCGATGAAGCGATCATCGCCTACAACGCCGCCTTGCGCCGGATATCGCGCGATGGCGAGGCGCTGCGGGGCCTGGCCCGGGCCTACCTGATGACCGGCAAGCCGGAACTCGCCGGCAAGGTATTGGCGATCGCCTTCCAGGATACTCCGGAGGACCCGAAGCTGCTGCAGCTGATCGGCGTCGCGGACGATTTTGCCAGCCAGCACGAGGAGGCGCAGGCGCGCTACCGGCGCGGCCTCGAACTGCTGCCAAACGACCCGGCGCTGTCGCTCAATCTGGCGCTGTCGCTCGCGCTGACCGGCAACTACCCGGCCGCGATCGCAATCTTGCGGCCGGTCGCCGCCGCGCCGACGGCGACACCGCGTGAACGGCTGACATTAGCGCTGATCTACGGGCTGCAAGGCGACACCATCGCGGCCGAACAGATGGCGCGACGCGATCTCGACCCCGAAGCGGTACGCCATAACCTTGCCTATTACGAGACGCTGCGCCGCATGTCGCCGCAAGCCCGGCAGCGCGCACTAGAAACGCTCGGGTCGCCGCACGGGCGCGGCTGACCTCGGTACCGACGGCGGCCCCGCCGGGTTAGAGCAGTCGCAGGAGCAGCATCCTTCGTAGTTCAACCGTTATTCCAGGAAAAGCCGGAATAAGGCGCGCTTCCGCAATCGGCCCGGAGACGCGCGCGCCTTTTCCGCCGAGCTCGTCTTCAGGGGCTCCGCCGATTCTCGTTGACGACGGCATTGCCGGGATTACCGCCAGACTGTGCCGAAGCGCCGGTGCTGACCGAGGTGGTGGCAGGGGCGCGTGACGCCGCTTTGCCGGAGAACGTATCGATGATGCTGAGCGCCGCCGGTCCCAGCAGGACGATGAACAGCGTCGGCAGGATGAACAGGATCATCGGCACGGTCAGCATCGCCGGCAACCGCGCCGCCTTCTCCTCCGCTCGCACGAGGCGCGCGTCGCGGAACTCCTGCGCCAGGATGCGCAGCGATTGCGCCAGCGGCGTGCCGAATTTGGCGGTTTGCAGGAGCGTATTCACAACGCCGCGGATCGACGCCATGTTGGTGCGCTGGTTCAGGTTTTCGAAGGCTTGGCGGCGATCGGGAAGATAGGTCAGCTCGGCGGCGGTGATGCCGTACTCCTCGCTGAGTTCCGGCCAGGTGAGTTCGAGCTCGCGCGACACCCGCTGCAACGAGGCATCAAGGCTCAGCCCCGCCTCAGCGCAGATCACCAGCAGGTCGAGCGCATCGGGAAGCCCGAGCTCCATCTGGTGGGCGCGCTTCTTGATCAGGTTCTTGATGAACACGTCCGGCGCGAAAAACCCGAGCAGCGCCGCGCCGACCGCTACAAAGGTGCGGAATTTCTCCGGCACCGGCAGCATCTGGGCGCCGTACGAGTCGATCAGGACGATCGCGCCGAATACGAACGGCATCGCCAGCCGGGCGAACAGGTAGCGCACCATCGCCTCGTTGGAGCGCATCCCGGCTTGGGCCAGCAGCATGCGCGCATCGTGGGCGCGCTGCGAGCGCAGCAGGTTGAGGCGTTCGACGACGTGGTGCATGAACCCGGCCGCCATCACCCGCTGCTGCCGGCGCTTCGGGTCGAGCGCGGCCTGGCGCAGCCCCTCGCGGCGCTGCATGATCTGCGCATAGCGCCGGTCGAACGGGTTGCCCGGCCGCAGCGCCTGCCAGATCGCGAGAAAGGCGATCAGCACCGCCAGCGCCGCCAGAAACGCGATCAAGTCATTGGCGCTGATCCAATAGGGCAGCCAGTCTTCGAGGTTGAAGTCTTCTACGCGGGTGCTGGTCATATCTCGAACCGCGCCATTTTGACCATGATACCAATGCCGGTCAGCAGCATGCCGACCGCGACGCCGAGCAGCATCAGGCCGCGCACGTCGGTGAACAGCGGGGCAATGTAGCCGGGCGAGCTGAAGCTCATGATGATCAGAACCACGACCGGCAGCGAGCCGAGGATCGCGGTGCTGGCGCGCGCCTCGCTCGCCATCGCCCGCGCCTTCGCCCGCATTGCCCGCCGCCCGCGCAGCACGTTGGAGAGATTGTTCAAGGTCTCAGCGAGATTGCCGCCGGTTTCGCGCTGCACGTTGAGGGCGATGATAAAGAAGCGGTATTCGGGGGCCTCGATCCGCTTCGCGATGTCCCACAGCAGCGAATCGAGGTCGCGTCCCATCCGCATGCCCTGCTCAATGCTGCGGAATTCGACACCGACCGGATCACCGATCTCCTGACCGGCGTTGACGATTGCCTCGCTGATCGGCAAGCCGGCGCGCAACGCCCGCACCATCAGGTCGATCGCCTCGGGGAACAGCCCGATAAACGAGGCAATCCGCCGGCGGCCCATGCGGCCAACGATGTAATGCGGCACGAACAGGCCGAGCGCGCTGCCCAACAGCAAGGACGGCACCAGGCTCAGCTTGGCCAAGAGCAGCATCAGCGCCGTCATCACCAGGATGACGCCGAGCGTCACCAGCATGTACTGCCCGACACTGATCTCGCGGCCGGTCTTGGCCAGCCGCTCGACCAGCGCCTCGCGCCGCGGCAGCATGCGGAAAATCCGGTCGATACCCGGCGTCGCGCTCCCGCGCCGTGCCAGCGAGCGCTCCGCCGGGCTGCCGCCGCGGTCGGAGGCGCTCGCCGCCTTGCGGGTTGCAACCTCCTGCAGCCGCCGCGTAAAGCGGCGGCCGCCGAACGCGCCCTCGAAGGCGAGTACAACGAGCAGCATCGTCAGCCCGGTCATCACGCCGATGATGACCGCGACGGTCGTGGTGGGGTCGAGGCCGGCGCTCATTGCTCAGATCACCTCGAGCAGCGCCCGGTCGAGACCGTAGTACTCGGCGCGGGGCAGGAACGCGGGGCGGATGCCGCTCGGCTGGAACGAGCCGCGCAGCTTGCCGTCGGCGCCCTCCCCCTGGAACTGGAAGGTGAACAGATCCTGCGTTGTGATGATGTCGCCCTCCATGCCCACCACCTCCGTGACGGAGGTCACGCGGCGGGTGCCGTCGCGCATGCGGTTGACCTGGCAGATCAGGTGCACCGCCGAGGCGATCTGCGTCCGCATCGCCTTCGACGGCAGGTTGATGCCGGCCATGCCGATCATGTTTTCCAGCCGGGTCAGCGCCTCGCGCGGGTTGTTGGCGTGGATCGTCGACATCGAGCCGTCATGGCCGGTGTTCATCGCCTGCAGCATGTCGAGCGCCTCTTCGCCGCGGCACTCGCCGATGATGATGCGGTCGGGCCGCATGCGCAGGGCATTCTTCAAGAGATCGCGCATCGTGATCTCGCCGGTGCCTTCGAGGTTGGCGGTGCGCGTCTCGAGGCGGACAACGTGCGGCTGCTGCAATTGCAGTTCGGCGGCGTCTTCGATCGTGACGGTGCGCTCGGCGCTGTCGATCATGCGCGACAGGGCGTTGAGCAGCGTCGTCTTGCCGGAGCCGGTGCCGCCCGAGATCAGGATGTTCAGCCGGCAGCGCGCGGCGATCTTCAGCACCGTCGCCATCGCCGGTGAGATCGAGGCGTTGGCGGCCATCGTATCGAGCGTGATCGACTTCTTCGAGAATTTGCGGATCGAGATCGAGGCGCCGTCGATCGCCAAGGGCGGGATGATGATGTTGACGCGGCTGCCGTCCGGCAGGCGGGCGTCGACCAATGGCCGCGACTCGTCGATGCGGCGCCCGATCCGCGTCACGATCTTGGTGCAGATGTTCATCAGGTGCGCGTCGTCGCGGAACACCACCTCGGTCAGCTCCAGCTTGCCGCGGCGCTCGACATAGACCTGCTTTGGACCGTTGACCATGATGTCGCTGACGGTCTCGTCGGCCAGTAACGGCTCCAGCGGCCCCAGCCCGAGCATGTCGGCGATCAGCGACTCGACGAGTTCGCGCTGTTCGGTGAAGTTGAGCTGGATCTTGGTCTCGGCCAGGAGCTCCTTGACCCAGCCGGTGAGCTGCGCCTCGAAGGCCGGGCGCGGCATCTCGGCGGCGGCGGCGACGTCCATGTGCTCGAGGACGAGCGGCTGGATCTGCGCTTTGGCTGCCTCGATCGCGGCCTTGTGCGGATTGCGCCGGCCGCTGGCATCCGCTGCGCCGCCGGGGGTCAGCAGCGACTGCATGATGTCGGTGACGAGGTCGCGGCGCGACAGCGGGTTGGCGTCGATCGCGTGACGCACGAAATAGGCCTGCACCGCCGCATCGACGATCTTGGCAAGATCGCCGCGGCTTAACAGGCCGCGCCGCTCCGGCCGGATTTCGGCGCCGAGGCGAGCGCTCAGTTCCTCGCGCGCGATCGCCAGCCGGTCCTCGATCGAGGATGACGCGTCCGGCTCGATCACGGGTACCGGCGCGACCATCCGTTCCGGCAGCGGCGGATTGTTCAGCGCGCCGCCGCCCTCGACCTTGGCCCGGCGCGCTGACAGCTCGGCAATGCGGGCGTCGAGCCCACCCTCGCTTCTCTGCCGTCCGAACATGTTTGTTACCATTGGGGGGATCCTCTCACGTCCGAACAGCGGCTATCGCCGCCCAAAGCCGAAGATCTTGCGCTTTTGCGTCTCGCTCGGCCCGGCCATCGTGCCGATCAGATGTTCGATCTCGCGCACCACCGGGCTGCGGGGGGCGGCAACCGGCAGCGGCTGACCCGCATTGGTCGCCGCGCCGGTGGATTTGGGATCGTGCGACAGGCTGGCGTCGAGCGACTTGCCGACCGCCTTTTCGAACTCCGATTTGCCGACCGTGGCGCGCTCGCCGCTGGCGCCGGCATCGACCAACAGCACCTGCGTCTGCGGCGCATGCTCGCGCATCAGCGTCTGCAGGCGGATCGTGTCGCGCAGTCCGGCGAGGCTGCGCTCGCACAGGATCACGACCCGGCTCGCCGCGCCCAGGACGACGCGCTGCGTCGGCGTCACCGAGCGGGGCAGGTCGATCACCACCCAGGCAAATTTGCGGCGCAGCTCGTAGAGCAGCACGTCGATTGCGCCGGCGTCGATCATCAGCGTCTCGGCGACGGCGGCCTCGGCGGCCAGCGTGCGCAGCGTCTCCGACACCTTGACCGTGGCGCGGTCGACAAACAGCGCGTCGATGCGCGAGGGCTGTTCCAGCGCCTCACACAGCCCGCTGCCGGGGTCGGCGTCGAGGTTGAGCGCGACCGTGCCGAAATGCAGGTCGAGGTCGACCAGCACGGTGTTTTCCTTGTGCTGCTCGGCCAATAGCCAGGCGAAGGCGACGGCCGCGGTCGTCGTTCCGACGCCGCCGCGACTGCCGATGAAGGCGACCACCTGGCCGAGCCCGGCGCCGCCGCCGGCCGTCGAGGTCGACCGCTTTTCGAGGCCGATGGCCAGCGCCTCGCGGCTCACCGGCTTGACAAGATAGTCCGAAGCGCCGGCCGCCAAGAGATCGCGGAACAGGCCCACATCGTTGACGGTGCCGAGCGCCAGGATCCGCAGATCCGGGCCGCCGATCGAGCGGGCGGCGCTCAGCTCCGCGATCGGCGCTGCCGAGTCCGAAAGGTCGAGGATCAGGATGCGCGGCGCCGCCCCCTCGCGGATGCGGCGCAGCGCCGCGTCGAGCGTCGCCTCCAGGCTCAGATCGTCATCGAGCTGCAACTCGCGGATGATGCCCTGCACGCGGTCGAGCGTCGGCTGATCCTGAAGGACGGCGACGATGCCTTCGCGATCAGGCTTTTTCGCATCGGCGGCGGCAGTGGTGGCGGCTGCTCTCATGGTTGACTCCCAGCGGTACCCGCGCCGGTGGCGCCGGATCCGGTTGCTCCTGTGGCTCCGCCGGCGATGCCGAGGGTCGCGGCGGAAGGCAATTGCACTTTGTCGGCCTGGTAGCGCTGCACGGCCGCCGCCGCCGGGATCGCATCGTACGTGCCGACCGGTCGGCCCTCGACCAGATCGGCCGGACTGGCGACCATCAGCGCCAGATCGACGGCGGTGGTGCAGCCCCAGTTGCTGGCGTGGGTGTTGGTGTAACCGAGCGGGGCAAACTTGCTCCAGTTCGGGCAGGGCGGCAGCGTCACCATGTAGCGCTCGCTGCGGATGACGGCCCGATTGGGCGCCTCCGGCGCCAGCGGTCCCTGCGTCGCCACGACGCGATACGGCAAGAGCACCGAGGCGACCGTCTCGAACCGCGCCTGCGCCAGCGCCGGCGACCCGCCCGGCGAGACCGTGATGCGGTCGGACGGCGCGATCGCACCGGTCGCCGCCAGCCGGCGCAGCCGCGCCGCGTCACGCGCGAAGAGCCGGGCCAAGCCGGGCGCGAAGGCAACGTCGATGCGGGCGCTGGCGCTGTCGAGCGTCAGGTCTTTCGGCCACTCGCTGGCGGTGTACTGCGCGGCGCACCCGGTCAGCGCCAGCATCACGACGGCGGCGGCGAAGTGATAGTGCAGCTTCGTCCTCATCATCTCCTCCCTCAATCGAGCCGGAAGCCGACCGGGCCGATCAGCCCAGTGCCGGCGGGACCGAGCGGACCCTTGGCAGGTGCCGGCAGCTTTTGCCGGTAAAGGCCGCTGCCGATGATCCGCTCCACGTCGTGCGGCGGCGTGAAGCCGTCGATCGGCGTTGCGATCTTCGCCAGCTGAGGGATCGGGTTGACGAGATACGGCGTGACGATGAACACCAGCTCGGTCTCGTTGCGCTGGAACTGCTCCGAGCGGAACAGCTGCCCCAGCACCGGGATGTCGCCAAGCCAGGGCACTTTAGAAACGTCCAGCGTATCGGTATTCTGCAGCAGCCCGCCCAGGATGAAGCTCTGGCCGCTGCCCAATTCGACCATCGTCTCGGCCCGCCGCGTGGTCAGGGCCGGTATCGTGAAGCCACTGACCACGACCTCGCCGCTGGTGGAAAGCTGGCTGGCCTGGGCGCGGATCCGCAGGTTCAGATGCTCGGCATCAATGATTGTCGGGGTGCAATCGAGCGACACGCCGAACTGCTTGAACTCGACGGTCAGCGCGGTGGATCCGGTGGTGCCGCCGGCGCCGGTGCCGGACTGCACGACCGGCACCGGAAACTCGCCGCCAGCCAGGAAGCTCGCGGGTTGCCCATTGGTCGCGGTCAGGTTCGGTTCCGCAAGGATCGACACCAGCCCTTCCTGCGCCAGCGCATCGACCGTCGTCGACGTCAGCCAACTCGCTCCGCCGAAGAGGATGCCCAGTTCGGTTGTCGCCGGGGTGGCGCCGGCGGCTATCGGCAGCGTGGTGTTGAATTTGACGTGGCCGCCGGCCTTCGACCAGTTGACGCCCAACGATTTCAACGCCTGTCGGTTGATCTCGACGACTTTCACGCGGATGCTGACCTGGTTCGGCGTCGCGACCGACATGCGGTTGACGACCGTTGCCTTGGTCTCGCTGGCGATCGAGGCGGCCAGGCTGCGCACCTTCTCGGCGCGCGCCGGGCTCGACACCCGACCGTTGAGGATCAGCGAATTGTCCACCGAGGTAACGCTGACATTCTCGCCCGGCGCGACGGCGCCGAGGCCTTGCCTGAAGCGCGACAAGTCGTGCTCGACCCGCACCGGCGCGTTCAACATGACCTGGTCCTGGGCGTCGACCGCGTAAAGCACGGTTTCACCGGGCGTCTTCGCGCTCACATAGATGAGGAGCGGCGATTTGATCTGCACGTCGGCGACGTCCGGGTTGGCGATGAACACCGTGGCGGCCGGACGCGGCAGCCGGATCAGGGAGCCTTTGCCGGCTTCGAGCACGATCGGCGGCCCTTTCGCACGCACCTGGCTCACCGTTCCCGACGCCACCGCCGGATCGCCGACCGCGACGCCCCCCGACGCCTTGACCGGCATCGCCGTTGCAGCCCCTGGTGGACCGCCTGGGCCGGCCGGCGATGCCGGCGAGATCGGCTCCGCGGCCTGGGCCGCCATCGTCAGCACCATCAGCGATGCTGCAGCCCCCGTCAAAAACCTGCGGATCATGTTCCCCCCGGCTTGGTAATTTCGCTGATCGTGCCGAACAACTTGCTCAGATCAGCAGATTCGCGCGTTTTTGCGGAGCCGCGCAAGATTGTTACTGTATCGGGGGTAGAATTCTCTTGTGCTTCCGAAGCTTTAGGCAGCAGCGGGCTGATTTCGCTGTCGATCGTGTACGTTGCGGACGCTGCAATCGACGAATCGGCGCCGCTGTTGTCGACTGGCTGCCCGGGCGCCGCGGCCTCCGCCGTTTCGTTGGCGGCGGCTTCGCCGGGCGAGGGAACGAGGCTGCGCAGGCTCAGCGACACCTTGCCGATCTCGCTGGCGAGGGCGATCACCTCGCTTTGCTTCGGGCTTACTTCGAACGTCGCGGTGTGTGCCGGCACCGCCTCCCCGGCCTTGCTTTCGAGCCGCTGGTCGATGGCGATGACACGGATGTTGCGCAGCACCGTCTCGGCCGCCTTGTGGTCATAGTTCGATTTCTTCTCCTTGTCGCCGGTCGAGGACCGCGCCGGCACTGAATAGGTCAGCAACAGGTCGACCTGGTCGCCAGGAAAGATGAAGCCGGAAATGCCCGAGGTCACGGTGACCGGCACCGAGATGGCGCGCATGCCGGGCCGCAACACGGCCGCAAGGAAGCCGCGATTGCCGGGCGCGATGATGCGCCCTTCGGTGATCGGCTCGCCGCCGCCGATCGGGTTGCGCGCGACCCAGCCGGCAAAGGTTTCAGGCTTCTTAGGGCCGCCCTGGACAATGTAGTTCTTATCGATGGCGCCCTCCGGCCAGACCTGCCACACCATGTCCTCCGGGCGCAGGATCTGGCCTCGCTTGACGTCGGTGCGGGCTACCAGCACTGATTTCGCCGGCTTCGGAGCGATGAAGGTTGGCGCCGAGCTTCTTTCGGCGGCGAGGCGTTGCGCCGCCAGCCAGGAGCGGGCGAGGAGAGCGGTACCGCCGGCGAGCATGACGGCAAGGAGCAGCAGGATCAGGGTGCGGGCGCGCATGGCAATTCAACCAAAGTGAGGGGGAAGGGTGACGAGGAGAGCGGCGCCGGCAATGGCGACGCCGTAAGGGATCGGGGTGCGCAGACCGCGCCCGCAGGCTTCTTCCGGCTGCCGCCCGAGCACGCGCCGCACCGCCGCCGCCAGCCGGCCGGTGCCCGGCAGCAGCAGCAGCAGGGCAAGCGCGCCGCCGAAGGCGCCGGTCAGCATCAGCAGGTCGGGCGTCCCGGCCGGGCCCGCCCACAGCGTCGCGGCGCCGAGCAGCTTGACGTCGCCGCCGCCGAGCCAACCGCGCGCGAAGAGCACCGCGCCGACGAGAAACACCGCCACGGCGCAACCGATCGCCGCCAGCCCGCCCGACAGGCTGGGAGCGGCCGCGAAATATACCGGCCACAACAAGCACAAGGTCACCGGCAACAGGTTGGGGATGACCAGCCGCCGGAAATCTTCGAAGGCGGCTGCGGCCATGACCGCGGCAAATGCCATGAGCGCAAGGGCCTGAACGTGCAGCATCATCAGCTTCGGCAATCCCTCCGGGCAAGCGGCTGCCCTGCCGTCCGAACTCCATGGCCGCGCCAGGGTCGAAGACGGGAGACAGAACCGATCGAAAAAGCGGTTCCGGGTTGAAGTGTTAATACCATGCCCCCGGCTGGTTAAAAAAGAAATAACCGACGGGAGTGCTCGGCGTTTCTTGGCGTTACGGTTCTGCTGAGGTATGCGCTTCGTTTTTTGCGCTTGGCGCGACGGTCGACAGCGCCGGCGGTGCGCACCGCTGCAGTATCGACTTCGCTATAGCCGCGCCTCGCGCAGCACTTCGCCGGTACGCTGGGGCAGGCTTGCCCCAGCACGCGGGTCCCCAGGTCAAGCCCCGGGGATGACCATTTGCGATGAATGGAGCTGCGTGCGGAGCCGCTCTGCTACGCCGCCGCCGTTACCATGATCTCGACAAGCACCTCCGGACGCGCCAAGTCGGCCCTGACGCAGGCGCGGCACGGCGGGTTCTGCGGGTCGACCCAGTCGTTCCACACCGCGTTCATGTCGCGGAACAAGGCCATGTCCTTGATCCACAGATTGGCGGTCAGCAGCTTCGACTTGTCGGTGCCGGCCTCGCGCAGGTAGTGGTCGATGCGCTCGAGGATCTGCCGCGTCTGGCCCTGGATGTCCTGGCTGGTGTCGGCGGCGGTCAGCCCGGCGAGGAACACCCGGTCGCCGTGCACGACGGCGCGGCTCATGCGCGGCCCCGGCGGCTGCGTGATGTCGATGCGGCGGATGTCGGCCATGGCTCCCTCCCGTATGCTAAGCAAGGCGGGCGCAGTGTGGCGCGGCGGCTGCCGGAAGGGAAGCGGCTCGGGGACCTGATTCCTTGTAGTCGACGATGCGCTTCGGGTGGGTGTGGATGCCGTAGGTGACGAGCGGCTCCCCGCCGACGACCCGGAAGCCGTGCACCTGGCCGGCGGCGATCGACAGCGTCACCCCGGGGGTCATCGCGATGGTGCCGTCCTCGCCGTCGAGCCAAGCCTCGCCCTCCCCCGAGAGAACGGTCAGCACCTCGACATAGGGGTGCGAGTGCGGCCGCGTCGCATAGCCAGGCTGCGAGGTCTGGATGCCGGTGCGGATCGGGATGCCGGCGCCGTTATCATCACCGATCAGTGTGCGATAGGTGGCGCCGCCGGGAAAATCGACGAGCGGGCGCTCCGCCGCATGGACGACAGTGAGGGGCTCAGACATCGCGGCCTCCTCTGATTTCCGGCTGAGCATACCATTCCATT
>JBLMXS010000222.1:0-7542 GCA_050257895.1 Thiohalocapsa sp. | reverse complement strand
TGGCCAGATGCGTCTGGCCATGGGCGTCGCCGCGGAACAGTTTGCGCGCGGCGTCAGACCGAGTAGTACATCTGGAACTCGACCGGGTGCGGGGTGTGCTCGAAATTGTACACCTCCTCCCACTTCAGCTCCATGTACGACTCGATGAAGTCGCGGTCGAACACCTCGCCTTTGAGCAGGAAGGCGTGGTCGTGCTGCAGTTCGGTAATGGCGTCGCGCAATGAGCCGCAGACGGTAGGGATCTCGCGCAATTCCTCGGGCGGCAGGTCGTAGAGGTTCTTGTCCATCGCGTCGCCCGGATGGATGCGGTTCTGGATGCCGTCGAGCCCCGCCATCAGCATTGCTGCGAAAGCGAGATAGGGATTGGCCGCCGGGTCGGGGTAGCGCACCTCGACGCGCTTCGCCTTCGGGCTCGACACCACGGGGATGCGGCAGCCGGCCGAGCGGTTGCGCGCCGAATAAGCCAGCAGCACCGGCGCCTCGAAGCCGGGGATCAGCCGCTTGTAGCTGTTGGTGCTCGGGTTGGTGAAGGCGTTGAGCGCCTTGGCGTGGCGCAGGATGCCGCCGATGTAGTAGAGCGCGGTCTCGGATAGATCGGCGTAGAGGTTGCCAGCGAAGGTGGGCCGCTCGCCCTTCCAGATCGACTGGTGCGTGTGCATGCCGGAGCCGTTGTCGCCCTTGATCGGCTTCGGCATGAACGTCGCCGTCTTGCCGTACTGGTTGGCGACGTTGTGCACCACGTATTTATAGATCTGCATGTGGTCGGCGGTCTTGACGAGCGTCGAATAGAGAAACCCGAGCTCGTTCTGCGACGGCGCCACCTCATGGTGGTGCTTCTCGACCTGGACGCCCATGTCGAACATCACCGACAGCATCTCGGCCCGCAGGTCGGATTGGCTGTCGACCGGCGGCACCGGGAAGTAACCGCCCTTCACCGGCGGCCGGTGGCCGGTATTGCCGTCCGGATAGTGCTTGGCGCTGACGTAGGGACCTTCCTCGCTGTCGATAAAATAGCTCGCGGTGTTCATCGAGCTTTCGTAACGCACGTCGTCGAACACGAAGAACTCGGCTTCCGGCCCGAAATAGGCGGTGTCGCCGATGCCGGTCGAAATCAGGTGCTGCTCGGCCTTCTTGCCGATTGAGCGCGGGTCGCGGCCGTAGGGCTGGCCGGTCAACGGCTCGTGCACGTCGCAGAATAGGATGATCGAGGTCTGCGCCGCAAACGGGTCGAGGACGGCGCTGTCGCAATCGGGCACCAGCAGCATGTCGCTCTCGTTGATCGCCTTCCACCCGGCGATCGACGAGCCGTCGAACGGCACCCCGTCATTGAGGAAGTCTTCGGTGATCGTTCGCACGTGATGGGCGAGGTGCTGCCACTTGCCGCGCGGGTCGGTGAAGCGGAAATCGACGTATTTCGCGTCGTGCTCCTTGATCATTTCGAGAACTTTTTTGGTATCGGCCATCATCGTGTTCCGTTTTGCTGGTTGGTGCTCGCTTGGCGGCAATCCGCCGCTTATTGCTTGCCGCTCTCGCCCGCGTCATTGCGAGGAGCGGAGCGACGAAGCAATCTCGATGCCGGAGCGCGCTGCCCGGCGAGATTGCTTCGCTTCGCTCGCAATGACAAGTCTCCGAGACCTTCAGATCGCATCCGGGCCGCGTTCCCCGGTGCGGATGCGGATTGCTTCGTCGATCGTCGAGACGAAGATCTTGCCGTCGCCGATGCGCCCGGTGCGGGCCGCCTGCTGGATCGCCTCGACGGCGCGCTCGACCATGGTGTCTTCCATGACGACTTCGATCTTCACCTTGGGCAGGAAATCGACGACGTACTCCGCCCCGCGATAAAGCTCGGTGTGGCCCTTCTGCCGTCCGAAGCCCTTGGCTTCGAGCACAGTGATGCCCTTGATCCCGACCTCGTGAAGCGCCTCCTTCACCTCGTCGAGCTTGAACGGCTTGATGATCGCCTCGACCTTCTTCATGGCCTTCACTTTCTCCGCGCGCGGCGCCCGCTCGGCGCCTGTAGAGCATAACCCATGCCAGCCAGCGGCAGCGACGCCGAACTCGCGGCGGGCGGCCACCTCTGCCTATTCGGTAGGCAATATAGTCGTCGACTTGCCTAAAGCTTAACCTGCGGCCGCACCCGCCAGGTTCCCGAGGAACTTGCGGATGCGATCGATCGCCTCCTCGATCGCCTCCAGGCTGTTGGCGTAGGAGAAGCGGACGTAGCCCTCGCCGAAGGCGCCGAAGCTGGTGCCGGCGATCGTCGCAACGCCGGCGCGATCGAGCAGCTCGCTTTGGAAGGCGCGGGCGTGGAGTCCGGTGCCGGCGATATTGGGAAACGTGTAGAAGGCGCCGCCCGGAGTCGCACAACGGATGCCTGGCAATTTGTTCAGCTCGCGCACGATGACCTGGCGCCGCTCGGCGAACGCCTTGACCATGCGCAGGACCGGCTCGCGCGGGCCTTCGAGCGCGGCGATGCCGGCATATTGCGTCGCCGCGTTGACGCAGGAATGGCAGTTGATCGCTAGGCGCTCGGCATCGGCGAAGACGGCCGCCGGCCACACGCCGTAGCCCATGCGCCAGCCGGTCATCGCATAGGTCTTGCTCCAGCCGTCGAGCAGGATGAGGCGTTCTTGGAGCTCGGGATAGGTCAGCAGGCTGACGTGCTCGGCGCCGTCGTAAAGGATCTCGCCGTAGATCTCGTCGCTCATCACCGCCACCTGCGGATGGCGTTCGAGGCCGCGCACCAGCCGGTCGAGCTCCTCGCGCGGCACGACGCCGCCGGTCGGGTTGGCCGGGCTGTTGATGATGAGGAGCCGGGTCCGCGGCGTGATCTTCTCTAAGACCTCGTCAGCGCTGAAGGAGAACCCGCGCTTCTCGTAGAGCGGCACCGGCACCGGCGTCGCGCCGGAAAAGCGGATGACGCTCTCGTAGATCGGAAAGCCGGGGTTGGGATAGAGGATCTCGGTGCCGGCCTCGCCGAACATCATGATCGCGAAAAACATCGTCACCTTGCCGCCCGGCACGATCAGCACCCGCTCGGGCGATACCTCGACCTTGTGGCGACGATATAAATCGGCGGCGACGGCTGCGCGCAATGGAGGGATGCCGCTGGCTGGGGTGTAGCCGTGATGGCCGTCGGCGAGCGCCTTGCGGCCGGCCTCGACGATGTGCTCCGGCGTTGGGAAATCGGGCTGGCCGATCCCGAGATTGATGATCGAGCGTCCCTGCGCCGCCAGTGCGTTGGCCCGTGCCAGCACCTCGAAGGCGGTCTCGGTGCCGAGGACGCCCATGCGGCCCGCCATCTGCAACATGCTGAACTCTCCCTTGACCCAGATTGCTAGAACCTACTCGTCATTGCTGGCGCGGCGAAGCGTCTCGCGCCGCCGCCGAAGGCCGGGCCCCGATTTGACCTGTGTTATGGAGCGATTGGGGGCTCCTGTTCGTTTGCGAACGCATGTAGTAGCGGCAGATGAGCGAATTCAGCCAGACCATTCTCGTTGTCGAAGACGATCGCGAGGTGCGCGATGTCGCGCTTGCCGTGGTAGAGGGGGCCGGCTACCGGGTCCTGGAAGCGGCGAGCGGCGACGACGCGTACCGTCTGCTGCTGGCCCACCCCGACCTGCAGGTCGACGTGCTGTTCACCGATGTCGTGATGCCGGGTCGGCTCGACGGCGTCGACCTGGCGGTGGCCGCGCGCGAGCTGCGGCCCAACCTGCGGGTGCTGTTCGCGACCGGATTCGCCAGTCTCTTACGCAACGACCGCGAAACCGCCATCGACGCGCCGATCTTGCGCAAGCCCTATCGCCCCGCCGAACTGCGGCGCGCCTTGGCGCTGCTGCTCGACCCGGTCTCCTGAGGCGGTTGCCGCCGCTTCCTGTTCCCACCAATACGCGACCGCCGTAAAATTCCTCACAGAGAACATTGGGGAAGGGGGGCGGATCATGCCCAGGATAGCGCGCCTGCGATGCGGCCGCGGCGGCGAATGGCGGCGGCGCCTGCAGCCCGTGACGGCAATGGCGGTGGTCGTGGCGCTGCCACTGGCGTTGGGCGCGTGTGCGACCCTCGAGGAGGTGCTGCAGATTCCGAAAGCGGCGACAGCCGACGCGGCTGCCCCTGCACCGCCGTCGCCGCCGTCGCCCGGGCCGGTTGCTCTCGCGCCGAAGCTGACCGGCACCCCCGCGACCCCGGTGGGCGTGCCTGGGGACAAGCCAATTGCCGCGGCGCCGGCCAAGCCGTCGGCAAGCGTGCCGATCGCCGCAGTAGCGCTGCCCCCGCCGCCAGCCGCCGCGCCGGAAGCTGCCGCACCGCCGGCTCCTGTCGCCGCGGCAAAGCCGGCCACGCCGATCTCCGTCGCCAATAAGAACGCGCCGCCGATGCGCCCGAAGACGGCAGAGGCAACCGCCGTTGTTGCCGCACCCGCTGCCGGAGCCCCGCCGACGACCCAACCGCATCTCGCGCGCGGCAAGGAGACGGCTTGCCCCGCCGGCACGTTCGGCATGTGGAGCAAGCCGGACGTGATCGGCCAGCCCGTCTACATCTGCCGCTCGCTCGCGCCACCGCTCTAACGGAAACTCTCGGACCGCGGGCCCCGGTCTTGCTCAATTTGGCCCGCATGCGGATGGGACGCCCGCGGTCCCATTTCATGCGGTCGTCGTCTCAGCCGGCGCGCAGGTACTGCATCGCCTCGTCGCGGCGGAACAGGTAGAGGAGGAGGCGCAGCGCTTCGCCGCGCGGCGTATCGAGCGCGGCGTCGCGCTCGAGGACGAGGCGCGCGTCGTCATGCGCCACCGCGATCAACCCCTCGTGCCGTGCCAGGTCGGCGAGGCGCAGCGCCGGCAGCCCGCTCTGCCTTGTGCCGAGCACCTCGCCGCCGCCGCGCAGCCGCAGATCCTCCTCGGCGATGCGGAAGCCGTCCTCGGTCTCGCGCAGGATTGCCAGGCGCCGGCGCGCGATCTCGCCAGGCGGCGCCTGGTAGAGGAGAAGGCAGGTCGAGGCGTCGCCGCCGCGCCCGATGCGGCCGCGCAGCTGATGCAGTTGCGCCAAGCCGAAGCGCTCGGCGTGCTCGATCACCATCACTGTCGCCGCCGGCACGTCGATGCCGACCTCGATCACCGTTGTCGCCACCAGCAGATCGGCCGGCCCCTCTATGAATGCCGCCATCGCCCGGTCGCGCTCGGCGCTCTTCATGCGGCCATGCACCAGCGCCACCCGGCCCGGCAACAGTTCGGCGAGCGCGCGGTAGCGCTCCTGGGCGGCCGCGAGATCGGCGTTCTCCGATTCGTCGACCAGCGGGCACACCCAGAACACCTTGGCGCCGCGGGCGAGGGCGCGCGCGATGGCGCCGGTCACCTCCTCGGCGCGGTCGAGCGGCACCGCCCGCGTATCGACCGGGCGGCGCCCCGGCGGCTTCTCGACGAGGCGCGAGGTGTCGAGATCGCCATAGACGGTCATCATCAAGGTGCGCGGGATCGGCGTCGCGCTCATCAACAGCGTGTCGGCGTCATGCCCCTTGGCGGCGAGCGCGAGGCGCTGCTCGACGCCGAACCGGTGCTGCTCGTCGATCACCGCCAATGCCAAGTCGCGGAAGACGACGTCGCTTTGCAGCAGCGCATGCGTGCCGACGACGATCGGGGTGAGACCGGAAGCCAGGCTAGCCAGCATCGACTCGCGCGCCCGCCCCTTCTCGCGGCCCGTCAACAGCCCGACCTCGACCCCGGCCGGCTTGGCAAGCCGCTGCAAGACCTGGTGATGCTGGCGCGCCAGGACCTCGGTCGGCGCCAGCAAGGCCGCCTGGCCGCCGCTCTCGATTGCAATCAGCATCGCCAGCAGCGCCACGACCGTCTTCCCGCTGCCGACATCGCCCTGCAGCAGCCGCATCATGCGGTGCGGCGCCTGCATGTCGCCGGCGATCTCGGCCAGCGCCTGGCGCTGGCTGCCGGTCAGCGCGAAGCCGAACTGGGCCTCGGCCTTCGCCTGCAGGACGCCGGTACCGGCGAGGATGCGGCCCTTGCGGCGCCGTCGCCGGGCGCGCACCAGTGCGACCGCGAGCTGCGAAGCAAGGATCTCGTCATAGGCGAGGCGCTCGCGCGCCGGCGTGCCCGGATCGAGGTCGGCCGGGTTCTGCGGCCGGTGGACGGCCGCGATCGCCTCGTTCCAGGCGGGCCAGCCGCGCCGCTCGCGCAAGGCGCGATCGAGCCATTCCGGCAAGGCGAGCGCACGCTCCACCGCCGCCGCGGCGGCTTTCGCGACGACACGCGAGGAGAGTCCGGCGGTCAGCGGATAAACCGGCTCGATGGCCGGCAGCTGTTCGGCCTGTTCGGGCGCCACGACATGGTCCGGATGCGCGATTTGCGGCATGCCGTCGTAGTATTCGACCTGGCCGCTGATCACCCGCTCGCTGCCGACCGGCAAGAGGCGCTGCAGGTAGTCGCCCTTGACGTTGAAATAGACGAGGATCAGCGATCCGCTCGCATCGCCGACGAACACCCGGTAGGGCCGTCGCCCGATCCCTGGCTGGTGGCGTTCGACCTTGGCCTTCACGGTGACGATCGAGCCCGCCGGCCAGTCGCGCGGATGCAGCGTGCCGATCGTCGGCGCGGCGCGGCGGTCGACCAGCCCCGTCGGCAGGTGCCACAACAGGTCGACGACGGCCGGGCCGGCGGCGCGCTCGATGAGACGCCCGAGCTGCGGCCCGATGCCGGGAAGCACCGTCACCGGGGCGAAGAGCCGGTCGAGAAGGTTGGGACGCATGGCTGATACTATGGCTCAGAAAGCCGGCTGACGCGCGCCTTCGGCATGGCTATATCGATAGCCGATGCCCAATCCCGATCCCGACACGCGCCGCAAACGGCTGCTGTTCCGCGCTTGGCATCGCGGCACCCGGGAGGCCGATCTGCTGCTCGGCTCGTTTGCCCAATCGTGTCTAGCCGATTTCGACCCTCTCCAGCTCGACCAGTTCGAAGCCTTGCTCGCATGTCCGGACGCCGACTTGTTCGACTGGATCACCGGCCGCCGCCCACCGTCGCCCGCCCATGACACGGAGGTCACGCGCTTGCTGCTCGCCTTCCGCTATATGCCGCGAGCGACGTGAGACGCCGCGCGTTCCTCGCCGCATTCGGCGCGGCGGCGGCTTTGCCGCTCGTCGCGCGCGCGCAGCAGCAGGCGGTGCCGGTGATCGGTTGGCTTGGCGATCGCGCGACCCCGCCGCCTGGATTGCTCGCCGCATTCCGTCGGGGGCTGAAAGAGACTGGTTATGTCGAGGGGGAGAATGTCACCATCGAATACCGCGGGGCTGGGGGCGACCTGGAACGGCTGCCCGCCTTGGCTGCCGATCTCGTTGGACGCAATGTCTCGGTCATTGTGGCATCTCCCTTTTCCCCGGCACTCGCGTTAAAAAAAGTGACATCCACAATACCGGTCGTGTTCGTCAGCGGCATGGATCCCGTAGCTGCTGGCCTCGTCGCCAGCTTGGCACGGCCGGGCGGCAATCTAACCGGGGTCAACTTCTTCACCGCCGAATTGGTGCCGAAACGTATTGACTTA
>JBLMXS010000221.1:0-4690 GCA_050257895.1 Thiohalocapsa sp. | reverse complement strand
CTCGACCGAGTGGCTCGAGCGCCAGCTCAACGATCCGTACGTCGCGGAGGCGAAGCGGCTCGGCTACCGCTCGCGCGCCGCCTTCAAGCTGGTCCAGCTCGACGACCGCTTCCACCTCTTGGGAGCCGGCAAGCGCGTCGTCGATCTCGGCTGCGCGCCGGGCGGCTGGACGCAGGTGGCGGCGGCGCGGGTCGGGCCGCAGGGACGGGTGGTGGGGGTCGACCTCAACCCGGCCGACCCGGTGCCGGGCGCAACCGTGCTGCAGGGGGATTTCACCGAGCCGGATATGGCGGAGCGGATCCGCGCCGCGCTCGGCGGTCCGGCCGATCTCGTGCTCAGCGACATGGCGGCGCCGGCGACTGGCCACGCCGCGACCGACCATCTGCGCATCGTCGCGCTGACCGAGGCGGCCTTCGCCTTTGCAGCGACGCTGCTCAAGCCGGGCGGCGCCTTTGTCGCCAAGGTCTTCCAGGGCGGCGCCGAGGGCGAATTGCTGGCGCGCCTCAAAACGGCGTTCGCCGAGGTGCGTCACGCCAAGCCGGCGGCAAGCCGGGCCGAATCGGCGGAGACCTACGTCGTCGCCAAAGGCTTTCGCGGCGGCGCTTAGGCTTACAGCACCGTTGTTTCGGCCGGGAACTGGACCGGCGGCACCGCCTTCCCTACATAAGCGCCCATCCACGACACTCGCTGGCGCAGGCATGATGGACATCCCGCAGGCATTGACCTTCGACGACGTGATGCTGGTGCCGGCGGCGTCGAGCGTTCTGCCGGGCGAGACCGATACGCGGACCCGCATCACACGTGAGATCGAGCTCGGCATCCCGCTCATTTCGGCGGCGATGGATACGGTGACCGAGGGCGCGCTGGCGATCGCGATGGCGCAGGCCGGCGGGCTCGGCGTCATCCACCGCAACATGCCGATCGAGCAGCAGGCCGCCGAGGTCCGCAAGGTCAAGAAGTTCGAGGCCGGGATGGTGGTTAACCCGGTGACGATCCATCCCGACGAGACGCTCGCCGACGCGCTGCGCCTGATGGCCGACAACAAGATCTCCGGCATCCCGGTCGTCGAGCACAGCGGCCGGCTTGCCGGCATCCTCACCAACCGCGACGTGCGCTTCGCCAGCGATCCGCGCCAGCCGGTTGCCGAGCTGATGACGACGAACCTCGTGACGGTGCGCGAGGGCGTTTCGCGCGACGATGCCAAGCGCCTCCTCCACCAGCACCGCATCGAGAAGCTGCTGGTCGTCGACAACCAATACCGCTGCACCGGCCTCATCACGGTCAAGGACATCGAGAAGGCGCAGCTCTTCCCGCACGCCGCCAAGGACGAGCAAGGTCGGCTGCGCGTCGCCGCCGCTGCCGGCACCGGCCGGCACGAGCTTGAGCGGGCCGAGGCATTGTTCGCCGCCGGCGTCGACATCATGGTCGTCGATACCGCGCACGGCCACTCGGCGCGGGTGCTCGAAACCGTCGGCGAGATCCGCCGCATGTCGAACTACACGCAGGTCATCGTCGGCAACGTCGCGACCGCCGAGGGGGCGCGCGCCTGCATCGAGGCCGGTGCCGACGCGGTCAAGGTCGGCATCGGCCCAGGCTCGATCTGCACGACCCGCATGGTCGCCGGCGTCGGCGTGCCGCAATTCACCGCCATCGTCGACGCGGTCGGCGAATGCAGGAAGCGCGGCGTGCCGGTCATCGCCGACGGTGGCATCAAGTTTTCCGGCGACTTGGCCAAAGCGATCGCCGCCGGCGCCGATTGCGCGATGCTCGGCTCCCTGTTCGCCGGCACCGATGAGAGCCCCGGCGAAGTCTTTCTCTACCAGGGCCGCAGCTACAAATACTACCGCGGCATGGGGTCGATCGGGGCGATGGCGCGCGGATCGGCCGACCGCTATTTCCAGCAGGAAGTGACCGACACGCTGAAGCTGGTCCCCGAAGGGGTCGAGGGCCGCGTCGCGCACAAGGGCCCGGTCGGCAGTATCGTCCATCAGCTGATCGGCGGCCTCAGAGCGGCGATGGGCTATACCGGCAACCGCACGATCTCCGAGATGCACAAGAATTGCCGCTTTGTCCGCATCACCGGCGCTGGCCTGCGGGAAAGCCACGTCCACGACGTCGCGATCCTGCGCGAGTCGCCGAACTATCGGCAGGATTCTTGAACCGAGTCTGTCATTGCGAGGAGCGCAGCGACGAAGCAATCCCGATGGACCGACGCGTCGCGTCGACGACGGGATTGCTTCGCTTCGCTCGCAATGACGGACGGGCATGACCCCCGGCGCCCGCGTTGCCGCAGCGATCGACATTCTGGCCGCCTGCGACGGCGGCGGGCGGCCGGCTGACGACATCGCGGCCGATTATTTCCGCCGCCGCCGCTATATCGGCGCCAAGGACCGGGTGCAGATCGCCGCGCATGTTTACGGCGTGCTGCGGCACCGCGCCGTCATCGACTGGTGGATCGGGCGCGCCGCGAAGGGCGAGGTCAGACCGGATGCCCGCACCCGGATTATCGCGGCTCTCCTCCTTCTCCCGTCGCCCGCAAGCGGGGGAGGTTCAGGAACGGGGTGGACTGCCGCCGATCTGGACACCCATTTTGACGGCGACCGTTTCCGTCCGGCGCCGCTGTCGCCCCCCGAATTGCGACTAGCGCGGGGGCTGGCCGGGCGCAGCCTGACGCATCCCGAGATGCCGCGCGCCGTCGCCTGCGACATTCCCGATTGGCTGGAACCGCATCTCGCCGCCGTCTATGGCCGCCGCCTCGAGGACGAGATGGCGGCGCTCAACCAGCCGGCGCCGTTCGATCTGCGGGTCAATGCGCTGCGGGCCGACCGCGAGACGGCGCGCCGGGCGCTGGCCGCCGAGCATATCGCCGCCGAGCCGACGCCGTGGTCGCCGCTCGGGCTGCGCCTCAGGCAGCGGGCGCCGCTGGCCTCCACCGCCGCATTCAAGGACGGCCTCGTCGAGGTTCAGGACGAGGGGTCACAACTGGCGGCCTTGCTGGCCGACGCGCGGCCCGGCATGCGGGTCGTCGATTTCTGCGCCGGCGCCGGCGGCAAGACGCTGGCCCTGGCGGCGCAGATGCGGAACCGCGGTAAGCTCGTCGCCTGCGACACCGCCGGCTGGCGGCTGGAGCGCGCCGGAATCCGGCTGCGCCGCGCCGGGATCAGCAATGTCGAGCGCCGCGTCTTGGCCAGCGAGCGCGACCCCTGGGTCAAGCATCATGCGAAAAGCTTCGACCGCGTCTTCGTCGACGCGCCGTGCCTCGGCATCGGCAGCTGGCGGCGCAACCCCGACGCCAAGTGGCGGACGGCGCCGCGCGACCTCGACGAACTCGTCGTGCGCCAGCGCGACATCCTGGCCAGCGCCGCGCGCCTCGTAAAACCCGGCGGCCGCCTCATTTATGTCACCTGCTCATTGCTGCGCGAGGAAAACGAGGCGCAGGCCGAGGCCTTTCTCGCCGCCCACCCCGATTTCGCGCTCTGTCCTGCCGGGCAGGCCTGGGCCGAGGTCCTCGCGAAGGCGGGGATGGGCGGCCCCTGCCCCGCCGGCGAGGATTATCTGCGCCTGACCCCGGCCCGCCACGGCACCGACGGCTTCTTTGCCGCCCTCTTCGACCGCGCGCGCGACACCGCTGAATTACACCGCACGACGGAGGCGCTCGGTGCGGGCAACCCGAATTTCCGGGCGCATCTGCTTGGCGGTCCGAAAGTCGAGGATTTTTCAATCAAGCGCGACCCCGACACTGGCCGCGAGATCGATTATTACTCGACGCTCGAATCCATCGGACACTGGTCATGACCGACCGCATTCTGATCCTCGATTTCGGCAGCCAGGTGACGCAGCTGATCGCGCGGCGGGTGCGCGAGAACGGCGTCTATTGCGAGATCTGGCCTTTTACGGCGGACGCCGGGAAGATCCGCGACTTCGCGCCACGCGGCGTCATCCTGTCCGGGGGCCCCGCCTCGGTCACGCTCGCCACGACGCCGCGCGCGCCGGACATCGTCTTCGCGCTCGGCGTGCCGGTGCTGGCGATCTGTTACGGCATGCAGACGATGTGCGCGCAGCTGGGGGGCCGCGTCACGCTCTCGGACCATCAGGAATTCGGCCGCGCCTTTATCGACATCTGCGCCGACTGCCGGCTGTTCGAGGGGCTGTGGCCAGCCGGGTCGCGCGAGCAGGTGTGGATGAGCCATGGCGACAAGGTCGACGCGCTGCCGGCCGGCTTCCGCGCCGTGGCGGCAAGCGACGGCGCACCCTACGCCGCCATCGCCGACGACCGTCGCCGCTTCTACGGCGTCGTCTTCCACCCCGAGGTCGCGCATACGCCGCAGGGCGGCAGGCTGCTGCGCAACTTCACGCATCATGTCTGCGGCGCCGGCGGCGACTGGACGATGGCGGCGTTCCGCGCGCAGGCGATCGACAAGATCCGCGCGCAGGTCCAATCCGGCCGCGTCGTCTGCGGCCTCTCGGGCGGCGTCGACTCGGCGGTCACCGCGGCGCTGCTGCACGAGGCGATCGGCGACCAGCTGACCTGCATCTTTGTCGATACCGGGCTGTTGCGCCTCGGCGAGGCCGAGGAAGTCGTGACCCTGTTCCGGGGCCACCACAACATCCCGCTTATCCACCGCGATGCGTCGAGCCTGTTCCTCGACAAGCTCGCCGGCGTCACCGACCCCGAAGACAAGCGCAAGAC
>JBLMXS010000220.1:0-3527 GCA_050257895.1 Thiohalocapsa sp. | reverse complement strand
CGGCCGACGCGGTCGACCCGCTCTACCGCCATATGCTGGTCGCCATCGAGGACCGGCGGTTCGCGATGCACCCGGGGGTCGACCCGGTGGCGGCGTTGCGGGCGCTGGGCCAATTGGCTTGGCATGGGCATATCGTCTCCGGCGCGTCGACGCTGACCATGCAGGCCGTCCGCCTGTTGGAACGGCGGCCGCGCGGCTGGACCGCAAAATTCGTCGAGACGGGCGAGGCGCTCGGCCTCGAACGGCGTCTCGGCAAGGAGGCGGTGCTCTCCCTCTACCTGACGCTGGCGCCGTTCGGCGGCAATCTCGAGGGGGTGCGCGCCGCGAGCCTCGCCTATTTCGGCAAGGAGCCGCGCCACCTGTCGCCGGCCGAGGCGGCCTTATTGGTGGCCTTGCCGCGCTCGCCTGAGCGGCTGCGCCCCGACCGCCACCCGGAAGCGGCCCGGCGGGCGCGCGACGCTGTGCTGGCGCGGGTCGCCGCCAGCGGCCTGATCTCGGCCGAGACCCTGGCCGAGGCGCGCGTCGAGCCGGTGCCGAGGCGGCGCCAGGCCTTGCCGCTGCACGCGCCGCACCTGGCGCGGGCGCTGCATCTGGCGGAGCCGGCGGCTGCGGTGCAGCGCACAACGATAGACCCGTTGCTGCAGCGCCAGGTCGAGGCCTTGCTGCATCGCGAACTGGCCGCGCTTGAGCCGCAGGCGACGATCGCCGCCCTCGTCGTCGACAACCGTTCGCGCCAGGTCATCGCCGATGTCGGCAATGCCGATTTCACCGACGCAGCGCGTCATGGCACGCTCGACATGACGCGCGCGCTGCGTTCCCCCGGCTCGGCGCTCAAGCCGTTCATCTACGCGATGGCGTTCGACCGGCTGATCATCCACCCGCAGACGGTGCTCGACGACCGGCCGCGCCATTTCGGCGACTATGCGCCGAGCGATTTCGACGGCCGCTTTCTCGGCGAGGTCAGCGCCGCCGAGGCCTTGCAATACTCGCTGAACGTGCCGGCGGTTGCGGTGCTCGACCATCTCGGCCCCGGCCGCTTCACCAGCGCGCTCGCCGCCGCCGGCATCCATCTGCGTCTGCCGGCCACTGAGCCGGAGCCCGGGCTGGCGGTGGCGTTGGGCGGCGCCGGGATCACGCTTCGCGATCTCGCGACGCTCTACGTGTCGCTGTCGCGTCGCGGCGAAGTCGCGCCCCTGCGGCTGCGCGCCGAGGCGCCGATGGCGCGGGGCACCGCCATCTTCGGCGCCCCCGCCGCCTGGTACGTCAACGACATCCTCGGGAATGCGCCGGCGCCGCCGCGGATGCTGCCGGCCGAGGTGCGGCCGGGCCGCCATCTCGCATTCAAGACCGGCACCTCGTACGGGTTTCGCGATTCCTGGGCGGTCGGCTACGACCCGCAGGTGACGATCGCGGTGTGGGTCGGAAGGCCCGACGGCACCCCGATGCCGGGACATAGCGGGCGGGTCACGGCAGCGCCGGTGCTGTTCAAGATCGCCGACCTGCTCGGGCCGGCGGCTGCCATCAGCCCGCCGGGTCCGCCACCGCTGGGAGTGCTGCGGGCGACGCGACGCGAATTGCCGCCGGTGCTGCGCCGGCTCGACCCGCGACCCCACGATACTCCGAGTGGCCGCAGCATCGCCGCGGGGCCGAAAATTCTCTACCCGCCGGACGGCGCGGTCGTCGCCTGGGATGGCGCCGAGGTGCCGCTCGAAGCAGCTGGCGGCCGCGGGCCCTTGCGGTGGCTGGTCGACGGCAGGCCGCTACCGCCGGCGCCGCCGCGCCGCCCCCTCGCCTGGCAGCCGACAGGCATGGGGTTCGCGCGGCTCACTGTCATCGACGCCAACGGCCGCAGCGCCCGCGCCACGGTCCGGCTGGCGCCGTAACCGTCCTATAGTCTATGCGACGTATCCGAGGAATTATGATGTCTCGAAATTCCGCCGCTTACGACAGCGACTTCTTCGCGTGGACGCAAGAGCAGGCAGCTCTGCTGCGGTCCGGCCACTCTCGCAAGTCGATATCGAGAACGTCGCGGAGAAGCCGGAAAGCATGGGCCGCAGCGACAAGCGCGAGATCGAAAGCCAACTCGAAGTATTGCTGATGCATCTGCTGAAGTGGCAGATACAGGTCAAGCACCGCTCTCCCGGCTGGTCGGGAACCATCCGGGAACAGCGGTGACGAATTGCCAAGCTCCTTCGGGAATCGCCCAGCTTAAGGCCGACCGTCCCCCGGCTTATCCCGGAAGCGTATCAAGATGCGCGCGATAAAGCCGCCGACGAAACCGGGATCAGCGAGACGTTCTTGCCGATCGATTGCCCATTCAGGCCTGACCAGATCCGTGCCGAGGACTTCCTGCCGGAGGATTAAAGGCTGTACGGCGGGCGGTGCAGGCCGGCGGGGGAGATCGTGAAGATCTCGTAGCCGGTGGCGGTGACGCCGACGGTGTGCTCGAACTGCGCCGACAGCGAGCGGTCCTTGGTGACGGCGGTCCAGCCGTCGCTCAGCACCTTCACCTCCCAGCGCCCGGCATTGATCATCGGCTCGACCGTGAAGAACATGCCTTCGCGCAATTCCGGCCCGTCCTCGGGGCGGCCGTAATGGAGGATCGACGGCGCGTCGTGAAACACCCGCCCGACGCCGTGGCCGCAGAAATCGCGCACCACCGAATAGCGGTTTCCCTCGGCGTAGCGCTGGATCGCATCGCCGATCGCGCCGACCCGCACCCCCGGCTTGACGACGGCGATGCCGCGCATCATTGCCTCGTAGGTGACGTCAACGAGCTTCCTCGCCTTGACGCCGATCCGGTCGCCGACAAAGAACATGCGGCTGGTGTCGCCGTGCCAGCCGTCGAGGATCACGGTCACGTCGATATTGAGGATGTCGCCGTCGCCGAGCCGCCGATCGCCCGGAATGCCGTGGCAGACGACATGATTGACCGAGGTGCAGATCGATTTTGGGAAGCCCCGGTAATTGAGCGGCGCCGGGATCGCCTGGTGCTCGACGATGAACTCGTGACACAGCCGGTCAAGCTCGCCGGTCGTGACGCCGGGCTTGATGTAGGGCGTGATGTAGTCGAGCGTCGCCGCCGCGAGCGCGCCGGCCTGACGCATCCCCTCGAACGCGTCTGGCCCGTGGATCTTGATCTGTCCGACACGCGGCGTGGCCTGCGCCAGCCCCAATCCTGCCATCACGTCTTGTTGCATCAGTGGGTGCTCTTCGCCTCCGACCGGGGCGCGCAACCCTGACTACAAGGCGCGCCCGCAGGTGATAATCCGTTTCGCCGTGATCGGGCAACGCCTTGCCGCGCCCCTCACCCGGAAAGGTAGGAAGGATGCCGCCGGTGGACAATCCTCGCAGGCGCCGGCCTCGCACACGCCGACCGAGGCTGCTGGAGCCGGCGCGGTTGTGCCCTGGCACGGCTTTGCCTATGAAGGGCGCCGAGCGCCAATCCGTAGCTCGAGGAGAGAATGAGCGAGCCCGTGCCGACATCAGATGCCGTCACCGCCTGCGTCCTGGTCATCGGCAACGAG
>JBLMXS010000219.1:0-5298 GCA_050257895.1 Thiohalocapsa sp. | reverse complement strand
GCGCTGATCTGCTCGTTGTTTGGGATCCGGCATGTCGTGCTGGCGGTCAACAAGCTCGACCTGGTTGGCTACGACCAGGCGATTTTCGACCGGGTCGCCGCCGATTTCGAGCGCTTCGCGGCAGAGCTCGGCTTTGCCTCGATCCTGGCGATCCCGCTCTCGGCGCGGGCCGGCGACAATGTCGCCAGCCGCTCGTCGCAAATGCCGTGGTATCGCGGGCCGAGCCTGCTCGAGCACCTCGAGGCGGCCGAGATCGACGATGCGGCCGCGGGCGCGCCGTTCCGCTTTCCGGTGCAATGGGTCAACCGGCCCAACGCCGATTTCCGCGGCTATAGCGGCACCGTGCTGGCCGGTTCGATGGCCCCCGGCGAGTCGATCGTGGTGATGGGTTCGGGCCGCTCGACCAGCGTCAAGGAGATCGTCGCGTTCGATGGAAGCCGCGAGCGGGCGCTCGCCGGCGACGCGGTGACGCTGGTTCTCGACGAGGAGATCGACATCACGCGCGGCGACCTGCTGGTGGCGCCGCAGGCGCGCGCCGAGTTTGCCGACCAGCTCGCCGCGCACCTCGTCTGGATGAAGGACGAGGAGCTGGTGCCGGGCCGCTCGTACTGGCTGAAGATCGGGCCGCGCACCGTCTCGGCCACTGTCACCGGCCTGAAGCACCGGATCGACGTCAACACCGGCGCGCATGCGGCCGCCCGCACTTTGGCGGTCAACGAGATCGGCTTCTGCAACCTGGCAACTGGGCTCCCGATCGCCTTCGACAGCTACGCCGCCAATCGCGACACCGGCGGCTTCATCCTGATTGACCGCTTTACCAACGAGACCGCCGCCGCCGGCATGATCGCCTTCGCCCTGCGGCGCGCCAGCAACATCCACTGGCAGGATTCGACGGTCAGCGCCGGGCAGCGGGCGCAGCTGAAAGGGCAGCGCCCGGCGGTACTGTGGTTCACCGGCCTGTCGGGCGCCGGCAAGTCGACGATCGCCAACCGGCTCGAACAGAAGCTCCTGTCGCAGGGCTACCACACGATGCTGCTCGACGGCGACAACGTGCGCCACGGGCTCAACCGCGACCTCGGCTTCACCGAGGCCGAGCGCGTGGAAAACATCCGCCGAGTCGGCGAGGTGGCGCGATTGATGAGCGATGCCGGCCTCATCGTCATCTGCGCCTTCATCTCGCCATTCCGCGCCGATCGCCGCATGGCGCGCGAGATTGCGGCGCCGAACGCCTTTCTCGAAGTGTTCGTCGACACGCCGCTCGAAGAATGCATAAGGCGAGATCCCAAAGGGCTCTACGCCAAGGCGAAGAGCGGCGCGATCCCCAATTTCACCGGCATCGACTCGCCGTACGAGCCACCCGAGGATGCTGAGATCCACCTGCCGACGGTCGGCCACGACCCGGACGCGCTGGCCGCCGCCATCATCGACCAGCTGCACAAATACGAGATCGTCTAGGCGCTCTTACCGGGCATCAGGCACCGCGCCGGAGGGGTCCATCGGCGACGGCCGTTCAGCGCGGCGTGGCCGGGACCAGGACGCGGGCGGTGCCCGGCGGCAGCTCCAGCCGGCCCGTCAGGCTCTTGCCGTCGAGGTCGCGCCATTGCCGCTCGCCCAGATCGTAGCTCGCGGCGGCCTTCGAAGAGGGGTTTACCAGCGCCAACGCCTTCGCGAAATGCCGCACATAAACACCCCTCTCGACAGTGAAATCGCCTTGCGGCAACCCGGTCTCCAGATAGAGCTCGGGGAAGTCCTGTAACTGCCCGTATTTGTTCTCCGGCACGATCGCCAGATAGCTGCGCTCGCCCTTCAACAGCAGGTAATTGGCGAGCGACCAGTCGAGCACGGCCCGGTTGATACCTGCCTCGGTCGGGCAGACCTGATCGATGATGACCACCGGCTTCGACCGCGCGAGATCGCGGAACAATGCGATGCGCTGACGCCAAGCGTCATCGCTCACCATCGGCTTGCAGCCGCGCGTGAAGCCGTGCTCGTCGACGATGATGTCGAGTTCGGCCGCCACTTCCTTGAAACCGGCGAGGTCGAGGCCGCCGAAATAGTGGTTGGCGGCGAGGCACGCGCCGGCGGCGTGCACGCGCTCGCCGAGCCATTTCATCCAGGCCGCGACGTCATGCGCATAGCCCGGGTCGCCCCGGCCGCCGCTGTAGCGCTGCACCCACACGCCGCCGTGCCAGACGCCGCAGCGGCCGAAATCGTTGGTCGCCTGCACATTGTCGACGGCGTCGGCCTCGTAGCGGCTGCCGAGTTGCGCCAGATCCGGGTTGGCGTCCCACAGGTACTGGCGGACGGCCGGATCGGCGATGTCAACCGGCGTGTCGTAGCCATAATCGTAGTGAAAAGAGTGCGCCGGCGATTTTCGGTCGCATTTGTACATCACCCAGTCCGGATGGTTGGCGCGGTACCAGTCGACCTGATGCTGGTGGTTGGGATCGCGGTCCGCAGCCATGTACGTCATCGAATAGATGTTGGGGACCTTGTCGCCGTAATCCCCCCAGATGATGTCGCGCTTGCCGCGCAGCACAGCCTTGTCCTTGAGACCGTGGACGAAGATCTGCGCCCGCCCGACCCGATCGGGCACCGCCGGCGGCAGCGTCCGGCATTCGGCGGCGGCCTCCCCCGGCCGCAACGCCGTCAGCAGCAGCAGCAACAGCGCCGCGGGCGCACCGTATCCGAACGCGCGGACGGGCCGGCCGGCAGTCGCGGCACTTCCCACTTCCGCCCCGACTGCCGCTGGGTCAGGCCCCCCTTGCGTCACTGTGCCGATGCCATCTACCCGCTTGATGAACCTTCCGGACCGATAGGCGGGCGAAATCCCGCTGTCAATCGCCAGGGTCAACTCGACGCGGTCGCGAGCCGCCCTAGAAGTCGCTGCGGCGCACCAGATTCTTCTGGACGATGGCGATGACGATCAGCGCGAAGGCGGCGAATCGCAGAAGATACACAAAGCCCAGCTCCTCGCGCGGCAAGTCGAAGATCGCAAGCAGCAGCTGGGTCGCCGCCAGCAGCCAGAACGCTATCGCGAAGATGGCGAACAGAATATCGCCGCTGCGCGTCCAGAATTTCAGGAAGAACAGGCCGGCTACGAGAAATCCCATCGTGATCATGCCGTAGGCGAACATCGCGCCCCCTCCCCTACTCGATTTCCCAAATGAACCCGTAGAGGAGCACGGCGACGGCGAGTAGCGCCGTCAGCGAGCGAAATGGCACAAGGTCCACCTCAGGCAGCAGGATGATGTCGATGAAGACCAACAGATTGTTGCATGCCAAGAATCCAAAACACAGGCTGCTCCACAACAACAAGCGTTCGCCGCGGCGTCGGAACGCCGTCAGCAGCAAATAAAAACACAAAGTGCTGCTGACGAAGCACAAAAAATATACTATCGCCTCGAAGGTCATTTACGGTCGCCTCGTCTGAGCAGAAAGGCGTCGGAAAAGGATCTGATCTTGTCGCTTGGTGAAGTGAAGATGGTGCGCAAGACTGTCGTCGGCTTCTGCGCGTTAAGGGCGACGAGGCCCGCGACCAACTCGTCAAGCTCCGGAGAGCGAGGCCGGTAGACGTAGGTTGCGTCGTCGTCGGCGGCGACCAGTCCCGCCGCAGCCAGGGATTGGAGGCTCTCCGTAACCAGCGCAAAGCTGCCGCGCAATTCGCGCACCAGCTCCTCGACGCCCCATGCGCGTCCCGGATCGCGGCGCAGCAGCAGCAACAGCTCGAGCGCCCAGGCGGAGCGGATCGAACTCTGGACGAAGGAAAGAACCGTATCCTCGGTTACAGGCATCCCGCCAACCGGGTCCACCCTGCGCTTGTTGTTTGCGGTGGCTAAGGTTCGTCGGCGCTGCTGCGAGCTGCCAGCACCGTCGCGGACGCCCGCTCGCCGGCTCGCCGCCGGCCGCATCGGTGTCCCTCAACGCTGTGGCGCAAACTGTCCAAGCAGGCCGCCCCCTTGTCAACCACCCCCGACAGCGGGCCTACCCCGTCCATAAGGGTACCGCTTCGTCGTGAGGCTCAAAGTTAATGGTACGAAGTGTTCGCGTTCATCGACGAGATCTGTCGCAGCGAGGCCGCGCAATGGTTGAATCTCCGCAGCACGATTGACGGTGCCGCAATTTTACGGCGTACTCTTATAGTAGGCTGACGAGTCGACCGGTTTCCGTTGCGGCTCCGCGCCTCAGCCCTCGACGCACCTTATATCGGCAACCAGCACCGCCCGCCCCGGCGGTGGCCAAAGAATTGGCGGCGCCCGCGTCGCTCGCCTTGTCGAGAAGGAGCCCAGCATGGATCCGACGGCCGACGGCCTCGCCGAGATCTCCTCCGACGTCCAGTCGCCGCCGCTCGAGGCGGAGGCGCTGGCCGGGCTCGCCGGCAATGGCCACGACGCGGCGCCGGGCCCCGGGGACAGCTCCGAGGACAGCTTCGACCTGCGGCAGATGCTGTATGCGCTGCAGGCGGTTCGCTTCGGCGACTTCTCGGTGCGGCTGCCGTCCGACCGTACCGGGCTCGCCGGCAAGGTCGCCGACACGTTCAACGAGATCGTCGCCGCCAACCAGCGCATGGCGCAGCAGCTGGAGCATGTCGGCCAAGTGGTCGGGCGCGAGGGCAAGACCCGCCAGCGCGTCGAGTTCGCGCTGCAGCACGGCGCCTGGCGCGAGATGGAAAGCTCGGTCAACACGCTGATCGAGGATCTCTTGTGGCCGACCAGCGCGGTCACGCAGGCTATCACCGCGGTGGCGCGCGGCGATCTGTTGCAAACAGTTCGGCTCGATGTCGACGGGCGGCCATTGCAGGGCGAATTCCTGCGGTTGGCGACGATCGTCAACCGGATGATCGAGCAGCTCGGCGTCTTCACCTCCGAGGTGACGCGCGTCGCGCGCGAGGTCGGGACCGACGGCAAGCTCGGCGGCCAGGCGCAGGTGCGCGAGGTGACCGGCGTGTGGCGCGACCTGACCGAAAGCGTCAACTCGATGGCCGGCAACCTGACCGCCCAGGTGCGCAACATCGCCGAGGTGACGATCGCGGTCGCCAACGGCGATTTGTCGAAAAAGATCACCGTCGACGTGCGCGGCGAGATCCTGCAGCTGAAGGAAGCGATCAACACCATGGTCGACCAGCTGCGCTCGTTCGCGTCCGAGGTGACGCGCGTCGCCCGCGAGGTCGGCACCGAGGGCAAGCTCGGCGGTCAGGCAATCGTGCCCGGCGTCGCCGGCACCTGGAAGGACTTGACGGACTCGGTCAACGCGATGTGCGGCAGCCTGACCGACCAGGTCCGCAACATCGCCGAGGTG
>JBLMXS010000218.1:0-16310 GCA_050257895.1 Thiohalocapsa sp. | reverse complement strand
GGCTCGGCATAGGCGTAGGTGGCGCGCATGATCTTGTCCCACAATTCGCGCGCCGGCAGCACCTTCGCCACGGTTCTCGCGTCACCGGGGCCGCCGAACGCCAGCTCCCACGGCGCGTCCTCGGCGACTGCCTGCATGAAGGCGTCGGTGACCAGTACCGACAGGTTGAACATGCGCAGCCGGCCGGGCTCGCGCTTGGCTTCGATGAACGCCTCGATGTCGGGGTGACTGCACGACAGGGTCGCCATCATCGCGCCGCGGCGATAGCCGGCGCTCATGATCGTGCGGCACATCGCGTCCCACACGTTCATGAACGACAGCGGCCCCGAGGCGTCGGCCCCGACCCCGTGCACCGGCGCTCCCTTCGGCCGCAGCGTCGAGAAGTCGTAGCCGATGCCGCCGCCCTGCTGCATCGTCAGCGCCGCCTCGCGCAGATGCGCGAAGATGCCGCCCATGTCGTCGGGGATCGCCCCCATCACAAAGCAGTTGAACAGGGTCACGGCGCGCCCGGCGCCGGCGCCGGCAAGGACGCGGCCGGCCGGCAGGAAGCGGAAATCCTCCATCACCCGGTAGAAGCGCTCCGCCCACAGCGCCGGGTCCGTCTCGGCGGCGGCGCAGGCGCGGGCGACGCGTCGCCAGCTGTCCTCGATCGTCTTGTCGATCGCCTCGCCGGCGATCTCGCCATTTCCGGGCCCGCGCAGCCGGTATTTCATGTCCCAGATCTGCTGCGAGATCGCGGTGACGGTCGGCATCAGACAGATTTCCTTGCGGCAATTCCGCAGCCACTATAGCCGATCGCCGCCCGCGGCGCAGCCAGTGCCGGCCCGTCTAGCGGCTGAGCGCGACGGCGATGCGGGCGGCGGCGGCGGCGACGCTGGCGATCACGGCGACGTCGACCGCGTGCGGCCAGCGGTCCTGCGGCAGGTGGAACCAGCGGTTGCTGCCGACCAGCGTCAGGTAATGGCCGCCGGCGCGGTGGATGTCGCGGGTCTCGCCGCTCGGCACCAGCGTCCGCGGCGCGAGGCTCACCGGCTGCCCGATCTCCGGAAGCTCGCCGGCGGCGAGAGCGCGCAGTTCGTCATCGGGCGAGACCAGCGACAGCGCGCTGCCGGCGGCGCCGATATTGGCGCCGTAATGCACCCAGGTGGCGCCGCCCTCCTGCCGCGGCCGGTCCCCGCCGCGGCGCCGCGCCACAAAATCGTCGAGGCCGAGATGGCCAAGCTCGTGCCCGGTATTGGCGGTGAGAACGACGCGCCGGCGCGGCGGCGCGGCCAGCAGCGCCCGCAGGGTTTCCAGCCAGCACACCACCCCGCCGCCGCGCTCGGCGACCGATTGCCACCACGAGCTGCGCGGCGTCATCACGACAAGCGGCGGCAGCGCCGCGTCGTTGCCCGCGAGGTCGACGACGACATTGCGGCCGGTCGCCGCGGTGCGGCGGCTGTCGGCGACGAGGCGGGCCGGCAGGCGCTGAGCGGCTGCCATCAGCACAAGCTCGCGCGCCTCGCTGCCGACATGGATAGTCGGGGCGCCGTAGGGATCGCGGAACTGTTCGGCGTTGAGCAAGGCGAGGCCGGGCTCCTCGCCGGCGCAGACTATGACCAGGCCGCGCTGCCCGCCGTCGCGCCGCAGCCTTTGGTAGTCGCCGCTGTACACCGCCCGCGGCGACAGCTCGGCGACGGCGATGTCGGCATCGCCGCCGGCTGGCCCGAGGCTGCCGCTGACGCCGTCGGCGTCGGTCGGCGGCGCATCGAACGCCGGCACCGCCAAGAGGCGCTCGCCCCCGATCTCGAGAAAGGCCTCGCGAGGGTCGAGCCGGTCGACCGCGAACCCTTCGATCGCGACTTCGGCGCCGAGCGCCTGCGCCTCCACGAAAAGCCAGTCGGCGCCGGCATCGTCGCCCGCGGTTGCGGTGCGGTGCATCCCCTGGGCGTCCCATGCCCTCAGCCAGCGCGCCGCGCGCTCGCGTGCATCATCGGTCATGCGCAGAGGATAGCGCAGTTCAGCTGCACAGGCTCAATCCACCGGCAGGGCCGCGACGCGGAGGGCGATGCGCTGCAGGAGGCGGTCGCGAATACCGAGCATCTCCAGGTGGCGGGCCGTGTTGGCGAGGTAGTCGCGGCCGCTGCCGCGCCCGCCGATCGCCTCTGCCAGCACGGAAGCCGCCCTCTCGACCGACAGCCGGCCGGCGTAATCGGGGGACTGCCGGCGCACCACGCAGGCCTGCGCCGTCACCGGGCCCGGCGGCGTGCGCAGCGCCACCGTGCGCATCTCGTAGACGCCGCCGGTCATCTCGCGGGCCCAGATGCGGTCGAGCGCCTCGCCGACCCCGGCCGGCGGCAATCGGTAGGCGATGCCGTGGCAGGAGCCGCCGCGGTCGAGCCCGAGCACCAGCCCGGGACGCTCCGGAGTGCCGCGATAGTCGCGCGAATAGAGGCAGAAGCTGCGGTGGTAGCCGTACAGGAGGGCGGGGCGCGCCTCGGCGAAGGCGAACTCCGGGTTCCACATCAAGGAGCCGTAGGCGAACAGCCAGACCGGCTCCTGCGCCTCGCGCAGCGCAGCGATCGTCGCCGGCATCGGATCGACGGGGTAGATCGAGACATAGCCGGCGACCGGCTCGGTGGCGAGCGTCATTGTTTGCAGCAAGGCGCCTCGATCAGCCGTCCCAAACCTGCCGCGGCATCGGCAGGTCGGCGAGATCGGCGTCGCAGAGCGGCCGCTCGAACGGGATCCCCTGCATCTCCAGCAGCATCATCCACTGCCGGCAATGCTGCGCGGTATGCCAGGTCGAGCGCTCCTGCACCTCGTGCAGACGCTGCGGGCCGTAATAGGTCTGGACAATCTCGCCGCAGGATTTGTCGGCGCGGCCTTCCCACCACTGGGCCAGCTGCGCCCGCACCCGCCGGCCGTACGCGCACAGAGCGCCGGTACTCGCCATGTCCTCGGGCTGCGGTACCGCGACCGGCAGCGCGGCGCTGAAAAACGCCCCGTTGGCGGTCTCGACGAAGGCTTCCTGGATGCGGAACGCGTGGTGCGCCAAGGCTCGGTAGCGGCGCGGCCGGTTCGGCACCTCGGTGTCGAGCTTGTCGTCCGGCATCAGCTTCACGATCGCCAGCGCGGCATCGACGAATTTGAGCTGGCGCTCGACCAGCTGCGCCGGCGACAGGACCGGCCCCGCCTGCTCGTCGAGCCGCAGGAATTCGACGACCTGCGCCAGGTTCTGCGCAAACGTGAATTCGTCGCCGCGCGACAGCACCGGCAGCGAGCGTGCCCCGAGGCGCGCCAGCTCGGCCCGCCCCGCAGCGTTTTCGAGAATGTTGATTGATTCGAACCCGATCCCACGGACCGAGAGAAACTCCTTGAGTTTCAGGCAGCTGGTTCAGCCGGGCTGCCAGAAGACTTTGAGCGGCGGGGTCTCGGACATGCTTCGCTCCAGGCGTTCGCAGATTGCCCTCGATTAGCGGCTCGGCCGGCTATCGTCAACCGGCGCCGGCGGTGCAGGCGGCTCTCCGGGCGAGGGGCTGGCGTGCCGATCTGCGCATTGACAGGCGAGGCAAGCCTCAGCTACGCCGCCCGCGGATCGGCAGGCGTTGCCGACGGCAACCCCGGCGAGGTCATGCTCCCCACCCTTTACCTCTCCGCGATCATCCTCGGCATCGTCGAGGGTTTGACTGAGTTTCTGCCGATCTCCTCGACCGGGCATTTGATCCTCGCCGACCGGCTGCTCGGTCTGGAAGGGCCGCAAAGCAAGCTGTTCGACATCGTGATCCAGCTCGGCGCGATCCTGGCGGTGTGCTGGGTCTATCGCGAGCGGCTGATCCGCGCGGTTGCCGGCATGCTGAGCGAGCCGCTGGCGCAGCGCTTTGTCGCCAACATCGTCATCGCCTTCCTGCCGGCGGCGATTTTCGGCGTCCTGTTGCACCGCTTCATCAAGGAGGTGCTGTTCTCGCCGTGGGTGGTGGCGGTCAGCTTCATCGTCGGCGGCTTTCTGATCCTGTTGATCGAGCGGGTGCGGCCGCGGCCGCGGGTACACCAGATCGAGACGATGTCGCCGGCGACGGCGCTCGGGATCGGCTGCTGCCAGGTGCTGGCGATGATCCCCGGCGTCTCGCGCGCCGGCGCGACGATCATGGGGGCGCTGATGCTGCGGGTCGATCGCCCGGTCGCCACCGAGTTCTCGTTCTTTCTCGCGATCCCGACGATGTTCGGGGCCTCGGTCTACGATCTGTACAAGAACCGCGCCATCCTGTCGCTGGACGGCGCGGCGATGATCGCGATCGGCTTTGTCGTCGCGTTCATCGCCGCGCTGTTCGTCGTCCGCCGGCTTGTCGCCTTCGTCAGCCGGCACGGGTTCGGCGTTTTTGCGTGGTACCGCATCGTCGTCGGCGCCATCGCCCTCGTCGCGCTGTGGCTGACCCTCTGACCAGCCCGCCGGTTCAGCCCGTAACATCTCTTTAATCTCATGGCCGGGCTTCACCGACGTCAGGCCCGGGGATGACGAAGCCATTTGCTGAACTCATATCGACCGGACTTGCCTACCGCCCCTTTGCGAACCCTTTCGATTGCATGCAGGCGGCGATGATCGCGTTGGCGCGGCCGCGCGTGTCCTCCTGCACATTGTGCGCCTCGCGGCGCATGATGCTCGAGCGCTGGATGTCGCTGCTGCGGCTGGCGAGGATATCCTGGTCGATCCCGGCCTCGGGGCTAACGAATTCCATCGCGCCGGCGCGGCAGTCGTCGTAGGCGGCGGCGGTTGCCGCCGCATCGGCGCCGGGTCTGGTCCAGCCGCCGGCGGCGGCGCAGCCCGCGAGCGCCACCGCGAGGCCGGCGAAGGCCCAGTGCAACATCAGCATCGTTCGCCGGCTCCAGCGGCGCGGCGCGCCGACAGGCACGCCAGAATCGCGCGCTTCTCGGCCGGGCTGGCATCGTACCATCCGGCGATCTCCTCGATCGTGCGGAGGCAGCCGCGGCACATCCGCGTCGCCGGATCCATCAGGCAGATGCCGAGGCATGGCGACGGCGGCGACTGCTCGGCGGCAGAATCCGGCATCACGATCCCCCCGCCGGCGCAAGGAGATCGCCGAGCGTCGTCCGCAGCAGCTGCGCCCGCGCCGCCGGGATCGCGTAGACCCAGCGGCCCAGCCTGGCGTTGAGCGCCGCCGCCGCGGCTTCGGCCGCCTCGTCACTGGAGGCGCGCAGCGCCACCCAATCCACTTTGCCGAGGGAGAACAACCGCGCCGTCACGGTCAGCCCGTCGAACGTCGTGAACGCCGCTGTCGCAACATTTTCCGACGGCACCGGCAGTGCCGCCGCCGGCTTGACGTCGTCGAGGTCGAGCGCCGCCAGCGCCGCGGCCGGCGCTGCGACGACGTCTGGCTTGAGCTTGGCGTCCGCCGGCATCTCGGCCACCGTGAACCTGTGGCCGGCATCGTCGCGCCGCAATGAGAGCACCGCGCCGTCGGCCGCCTTCAGCGTCACCGCCATGATTTGCGTGGCGGGAATGTCGAGGATGCGGCGATCGAGCCAGCCGAGGAGGTTCTGCGGCAGGTGGAACGAGCCGCGCGCCAGCCACGCATGCGCGTCGCCGGGCCGGCGGACATAGACGCCGTCAGTGCCGCCGCCGAGGCGGTCATGTCGGATCTTGCCGACGATCACCTCGGCTGCCGACTTGCCGGTGCGGTCCTGCAACGCGATCAGCGTCGAGCGGCCGCCTGACGGGTCGTCGAGGTCGAGCCGGGCGAACAGCTCGGGTCGCGCGGTTTTCGGCTCGATCAGCGTCAGGTCGGCAAGCCCGAGCAGCAGCTGCCGCACCTTGCCGGCGGCGGCCGGATAGTTGCCCTTCTCGACCACCGCCCAATGACCTGCAATCAGGTTGAAATCGGCCTTCATGCCGCCGTGCGACATGCGCATCCACGCGAGGTCGCCGAGATGCGCCGCGAGGTCGGGAAAGGCAAGCTGCGGCCGGGCCTCGGGGCTGACCGCGCGATCGCCGCTCGCCAGCGCATAGATCGCAGCGGCGGCGAAGACTAGCGTCGCAGCTATCAGCGCGAAGAGACTGCGCTTCTGCATCAGCGCGCTTTCCGCGCTTGAGGCGTCATTGCGGGCGCAGTGCCGGCATGCCGGGAAGCCGCCGCCGCCAACGCTTGCGGCGCAGCAGGGCGACGACGATTGCCGCCGCCGCGACGACGATCGGCACCAGCGCGATGTCGAAGAATTCTAGCAGCAGTTTCAAGGCGTCGATGTCCCGCCGCAGCGCCGCCTGCACCGCGCGCAGCTGGCGGCGCGCCGTCAGCAGTTCGGCGCGGAACTGGGCAATCGCTTCGGCCTGCTGCGGCGCCGGCGCGGTGCTGGGGTCGGCCACCTCCCCCTTGGCCAGCTCGCGCAGCTTCGCCTGTGTCTGCGCGACCCGTTTCTCCAAGGCCGAGCGTTTGGCGGCGTAGCGCTGGTCGGCGTCGCGCTGCATCGCCTCGACCAGCCGGAACGGCCGCGCCGAGGTGCCGCGGCTGCGGAGATCGACAAGCTCCTGGCCGCCGGCCAGGACCTCGACGGCGTTGGCGACGAAATCGCCGTTGCCGGCGACCGGCACCACCACAGGCTGCCCGAAGAAGTCCTGCGAGCGCGCCCAGAACCGGTCGTCGAGCATATCGGTGTCGGCGACCACAACGACATTGATCGGCCGCACCGATTGCCGCACGAATTCGGGTCCGGTGCCGGCTTCCTGCGCGGCGACACCGTGCAGCGGCCCGTCGGGAAAGGCAGTCGCGGCCGGCCCCATCACGTGCGCCGCCAGCACGTAGCTTATGTCATCCGGTTTGAACTCGGTCAGCAAAGCCGCGACGTCCGGCAGGCCGGCGACCTTGGCGACCGGCAATTTCATCGCATCGCGTGACGTCGTGATCAGCGGTTCGAGTTTCGTCGTCGCCCCGGGCAGCCGCTCGATGATCCCGGCTGACGCCATCGCGACCTGGCGCAGGCTGGCGGTTATCACGTCGTCGCGGTTGAGCGCGCCGGCGCGCAGGTCAAGCCAAGCGACGTAATCGATCGGCTGTCCGCCGCCGCCTGCCTTGTTCGGCACGACGACGCGGCGGGCGTCGTGGCGGTCAGCGGCGACGGCGTCGGGCACCAGCCGCAGCCCCCACGCCTTGAACAGCGCCGGAAGATCGCTGGCCGCAGGGCCGTCACGTCCCTCGCCGTCCCGCGCCTGCATCTCGGAATAGGGGTCGACAAACACGATCGCGCGGCCGCCCTGCAGCACGAACTGGTCGATTGCGAACAGCGTCCGGGCCGGCAGCTTCTGCGGATGCACCAGCATCAAGACATCGGTGCCGGACGGGATCGCATCGAGCGCGGACGGCAATGTTTCTAAATCGTAGAGCTGGCGCAATTGCTGCAGCAGCGCCGCGCCGTGGCCGGGATGCGCCGGGCTGCCGTCGAGCGGCAGGCTGCTGATCAGCCCGACGACGGTGCGCTTGGGAAAGGCGAGCGCGTGCACCACCCGCGTCAAATCGTATTCGAGCAGCCGCTCGCGCTCCGGCGCGAAGAACGGGATCGTCTGCTGGTCATCGGTCGAGTTGGTGCCGGCCAGCCCGAAATAGATCTGCTCGCCCTGGGTGTTGAGCGGCACGCCCTGCAGGCCGAGCGCGACGGCGCGGTCCTCGTCCTCGGAGAAGGGCAGCGGCTGGTGCACTTCGAGGCGCAATTTGCCGTGCGCCGCGGCGACGTACTGGTCGAGCAGCTCGCGCACCCGCTGGGCGTAGACGCCGTAAGCCGGGATCGCCTCGCCGAGGCGGGCGGAATAATAGAAGCGCAGCGTGATCGGCTCGTCGATATGCGCCAGCGTGTCGCGGGTCCCGCGCGACAGCGTGTAGAGGTGCTCGGCGGTCAGGTCGAGGCGCTGCGGCAGGAAACGCGCCGCCAGGATGTTGGCTGCGACGAGCAGCAGCGCGATGCAGCCAAGCGCGATCAGGGACCGCGCCCGCCGCGACTCGAGCAGGCCGCGCCAGCGCCGCATCTCACGCCGCCTTGTTGAGGTCGACGAGGATCGCGTTCGCGGCGAGAAATGCCGTCATCAGCGACAGGAAGTAGACGAGGTCGCGCAAATTGACGACGCCGCGGGTGATGGCGGTGAAATGGCCGAAGATGCTGATGCCGGCAACGGCCGCGATCACCCCGTCCGGTGCCCAGCCGCGGAACAGGCCGAGCACCGTCGAGCTCCCGGCGACGGTCAGCACGAAGACGATGGCGGCCGTCACGATGAAGGCGATGACCTGGTTGCGCGTCGCCGCCGACACCGCCGCGCCGATCGCCAGCACCGCCCCGGCCAAGAGCCAGCTCGCCAGATAGCTGGCGACGATGACGCCGTTGTCGGGCTCGCCCAGAAAATTCACCGTCAGCCAGAACGGAAAGGTCAGTGCCAGCGCCATCCCGGCAAAGCACCAGGTGGCGAGAAACTTGCCAAGGACCGCCTCACCGAGCCGGATCGGCAAGGTCAGGAACAATTCGATCGTGCCGCTCTTGCGCTCCTCGGCCCATAGCCGCATCGACAAGGCCGGGATCAGGACGAGGTAGAGCCACGGATGAAACGTGAAGAAGGCCTGCAAATCGGCCTGCCCCCGCTCGAAGAAATCGCCGGCGAAAAACGCGAGGATGCCCGCCAGCACGAGAAAGATCACGATGAACACATAGGTAAGCGGCGTCGCGAAGTAGCTCGCCAGCTCGCGATGGAAGACGGTGAGGATGCGCCGGGTCATGCGCTTCAGGCGGCGGCCCGCTGCGGCGGCTGGGGGGCGACGCCGGACGACTGGGGCTGCGGCTGCGTGATGGCGCGAAAGACCTCGTCGAGGCGGCCGCGCTCGGGCCGCAACCCGGTCACCGCCCAGCCGCGGCGCCGCACCAGCTCCGCCACCTCGCCGATGATCGGCTGCGGACCGCGCGGCAGAACCCACCAGCCATCGCCTTCGCTGTCGCTGGCGGGCTCGACGGCGCGAACCGTCGGCAATGCCGCCAACTCGCCGGCCTGGCGCGGATCGCCGGCCGCGGGCAGCACGATCCGCACCGCGTTATGGTAGGGCGAACGGGCTGCGAGTTCGGCCGGCGTACCGTCGGCAAGGATGCGGCCGCGGGCGATGATGACGGCGCGGCTGCAGACGGCTTCGACCTCCTCCAACAGATGCGTCGAGATGACGATCGCCTTTTCGGCCTGCATCGCCCGGATGATGCCGCGCATCTCGTGCTTCTGGTTCGGGTCGAGCCCGTCCGTCGGCTCGTCGAGGATGACGACCGGCGGGTCGTGCAGCAGCGCCTGCGCCACGCCGACGCGGCGGCGGTAGCCCTTCGACAGCGTCTCGATCGGCTGCTGCATAATGTCGGCGATGTTGATCAGCTCGGCGACATGGGCGACGCGCTTGCGGCCCTCGGCGCCGTGGAAGCCGCGGATATGCCCGACGAAGGCGAGGAACTCGGCGGCGTTCATGTCGGGGTACGCGGGAGCCCCTTCGGGCAGGTAGCCGAGCTGCCGCTTCGCCCGCAGCGGCCGTTTCAGGATGTCGTGGCCGCAGACGATGGCGGTGCCGGAACTGGGCGCGAGAAAGCCGCTCACCATCTTCATCGTCGTCGACTTGCCGGCGCCGTTCGGCCCGAGAAACCCCAGCACCTGTCCGGCCGGCACCGTCAGCGACACGTCATCGACCGCCACCAAAGGGCCGAATTTTTTTGTGAGGTGAACGATCTCCAGCATGGCACCGCGACCAGACCTGCCTGCTCCACCAGATTGCTTCGCTGCACTCGCAATGACAGCAAAAAATGGCGTCATTGCGAGGAGCAACGCGACGAAGCAATCCCGATGGGTTTGCCGCCTGCGACGTGATCGCCGGACGTTGCTACGAATCCAGTGGGGCGAGATCGTCCGGGGTAAAATCGTAGCGCGTGTTGCAGAATTCGCAGGTTACGGTGGTGACCTTCTCGGCGCGCATCTCAGCGACGTCCTGCGCCGGGAACGACCGCAGGATCCCGAGGATGCGCTCGCGCGAGCAGCGGCAGCGTGCCTCGACCGGATGCGTCTCGAACACCCGGACGCCGTCCTCGTGAAACAGGCGGTAGAGCAGCCGCCGCGGCGGCAGCTCGGGATCGACGAGCTCGTCGGCGGTCGCCGAGCTCATCAGCACCATGGCGCGTCGCCAGGCATCCTCGACATCGTCGGCGATCAGCCGATAGCCGCCCTCGGGCGGCACCCGCTGCAGCATCAGCCCGCCGGCTCGCCAGGCGCCGCCGGCGCCGGACCGCGCCACCGACAGCTTGATGCCGGCCTGGATCTGCTCCGATTGCCGGAAATAATGCTGCGCGCACTCCGCGAGCGTCGCGCCGACCAGCTCTACGATGCCCTGGTAGCGCTCGGTATGCTCGCCCTGGTCGACCGTGAAGGCGATGTAGCCGGCGCCCATCAGCTTCGGCACCGAGGGGCTGCCGCGGTGGCCGTCGGCGACGGCGTCGAGCCGCTCGCGGTCGTATTGCGCATAACCGCGCACCGCGCCCTCGGTCGACACGTCGGCGACAATCAGCCGGACCGGTCCGTCGCTCTTCGTCTGCAATGTGAAGATGCCGTCGTATTTCAGCATGCCGGAAAGCACGACCGCGAGCGTAATCGCCTCGCCCAGCACGGCGGCGACCGGCTCCGGATAATCGTGCTGCGACAGGATGCGGTCGACCGTCGGCCCCAATCGCACCAGCCGCCCCCGCAATGCGAACGGATCGATTCGGAAAGGCTGTACCAGGTCGTCGGGTTTCGGTTGGTCTTGCACTGACAAAGCTTTGCTCCGCTGTCGCTTCGCCTGCCGGCGGGTTTCGCTGCGCGCCGCCTAGCCTACGGCAGGCCCGTCATTGCGAGCGCAGCGAAGCAATCTCGCACCGGCACAAGCTCCGCTGCCGGAGATTGCTTCGTCACTATGCTCCTCGCAATGACGAAAAGCAGCTAGCCGAGGCACCAGGCGAGGATGCCCTTCTGCACGTGCAGCCGGTTTTCCGCCTCGTCCCAAACGACCGATTGCGGCCCGTCGATGACGCCGGCGGTCACTTCCTCGCCGCGCTTTGCGGGCAGGCAATGCATGAATATGGCGTCGGGTTTGGCTTTTGCCATCAGCGCCTCGTCGACGCGGTAGGGGGCCAAGAGGTTGTGGCGGTTGACGCTCGCCTCGACCCCCATCGACACCCAAGTGTCGGTGGCGACGCAATCGGCGCCGGCGACGGCCCGTTCGGGGTCCTCGCACAGCGTGATGCGGCCGCCTTCATGGCGGGCCCAGTCGACCACCCCCGGCGGCGGCTGCAGCGAGGCCGGGCAGGCCAGCCGCAGATCGAAGCCGAAGCGGACCGCGGCATGGATCCAGCTGACCGCGACGTTGTTGCCGTCGCCGCTCCAGGCTACGGCGGTGTCGGCGACCGGCCCCTTCTTTTCCTGCAGCGTCATGACGTCGCCCATGATCTGGCAGGGATGCGAGGAATCGGTCAGGCCATTGATCACCGGCACCGTCGCATACCGCGCCATGTCCGCCAGCTTCTCGGCCTGGTTGGTGCGGATCATGATCGCGTCGACATAGCGCGACAGGACGCGCGCCGTATCGGCGATCGTCTCGCCGCGCCCCAGCTGGCTGTCGGCGGTGCCGATGACGACCGCGTCGCCGCCGAGCTGGTGCATCGCCACCTCGAACGACACACGCGTGCGGGTCGACGGCTTCTCGAAGATCATCGCCAAGGTCTTGCCTTCGAGCGGCCGATCGTTGCGGCCGCTCTTGTAGGCGAAACCGAGATCGAGGATGGCGCGCAGATCGGGCGTCTCGTACTGGTCGATGTCGAGAAAATGCCGCGGCGGGCCGGCGGCGCGGCGGCCGCCGTGGACCGCCTCGCCGCTGACGATGCCCCTGTCAGAAGCGCTTGGCGCCACCGCTCTTACGTGGCGGGCCATTCGCGCGCGACCCGGTCGATGATGCCGATCGCCTCGTCGATCTCGGCGTCGGAGGCGATCAGCGGCGGCAGGATGCGCAGCACGTTCTCGCCCGCCGTCAGGCAGAGGAGGCCGTTGGCCCGCAGCTTGGCGACGAAGTCGCCGGCCACGAGAGCTTGCTGGCAGCGGATGCCGACCAGGTGGCCGGCGCCACGCAATTCCATGAAGAGGCGCGGATGGGCTGCGACCAGCGCCTCGAGTCGACTCCACAGCAGCTTCGCGCTCCGCGTCGTGCGCTCGAAGAATCCCGGCTCCAGCATGACGTCAAGCACCGCGTTGCCAGCCGCGACCGCCAGCGGATTGCCGCCGAAGGTCGAGCCGTGGCTGCCGGCGACCATGCCGACCGCCGCCTTCTCGCTCGCCAGGCAGGCCCCGATCGGGAAGCCGTTGCCGAGCGCCTTGGCGATCGCCATCACGTCCGGCGCGACGCCCCCCCACTGATGCGCGAACAGCTTGCCGGTGCGGCCCATGCCGCACTGCACCTCGTCGCACACCAGCAACAGGCCGAATTCGTTGCAGATCTCGCGCAAGCCCTTCAGATAGTCCCGCGACGGCGCCTTGACGCCGCCTTCGCCCTGCACCGGCTCGACCAGGATGGCGGCCGTCTCCTTCGAGATCGCGGCGCGCATCTCATTCAGATTATTGAAGGCGACGTGGTCGAAACCCTCCATCACCGGGCCGAACCCGTTGAGGTAGGCCTCGGCGCCGGCGGCCGCCAACGTAGCAAAGCTACGGCCGTGGAACGAGCCGTGGCAGGCGATGATGCGATAGCGTTCGGGATGCCCGGTCTCGCTCTGGTATTTGCGCGCCACCTTGATCGACAATTCGACCGCTTCGGCGCCGGAATTGTTGAAGAACACGGTATCGGCAAAGCTGTTGGCGACCAGCCGCTCGGCGAGCCGCGTTTGCCCCGGGATCTGGAACAGGTTGGAGACATGCCACAGCTTTTTCGCCTGCTCGGTGACCGCATCGATCAGGTGCGGATGGCAATGCCCCAATGAGGTGACGGCGATGCCGCTGGTGAAATCGAGGAACTTGCGGCCGTCGGTGGCATAGAGGGTGCAGCCTTCGCCGCGGTCGACGGCGACGTCCCACCGGGCATAGGTCGGCATAACAGCTGGAATCACGGCAATTCTCCTGCGCGATAGGTGCTGGGCGATAGATGAATGGACGGAAACGGGTCGCAAGACGAAAAGGCGTTGGCCTATCGTCGTCGTCGTTCCGCCCGCGGCGCGATCGTCGTCACCGCTATCCTGGGCCGGCTCTTGCCGGGATCGCGCGTCATCGTCCCTCCTCGCCGCGGGATTGTCCCGCGAATCGGGCAGGAAAGCGCGGGAGTATGCGGATGGGCATAGGGGCTGTCAATTCGCCGATTGGCGAGTGTTGGGGAGTGTCGAACCGCCGACGACCGGTCCGACGATCGGGCCCACCATGGCCGGGATTGTCATCCAGCTCATCGCCGACACGAGCCCGGCGCGCGGGAAACTGCGCAGCAGGATGAGGCGACCGACCGGCGTCATCATCGCCCGACCGACCCCCTGCACGACACGCATCGCCACCAGCATCGGCAGGTTCGTCGCCAGGCCGCACAGCGCGGAGCCAGCGGGCGAAGATCAGCACGGCGGCCCCGGCCCGCAATTGGCAGAATGCGCTGCGGTTTTCCGCCCTGCGCTTGCTCCGCAACCGACACGGCCCGGTCTCCCGGTCATGCCAGCGACGCCGCGTTCCGGGGTTGCGCCGGAGCTTCCGCGAGCGCACGCTGCGCCGGATCTTTCCGAGCAACGGAGCGGACAATGAAACAGGGCCACCGCTTTGTCGATTGCGACATGCACATCATGGAGCCGCCCGATCTCTTCGAGAAATATCTCGACCCGAAATTCAGCGAGCGCATCACGTCGTCCGTGCGGCGGCAGGACGGCGGCGCCACCGGCATGCGCGGGCGCCCATTGTGGTATTTCGACGGCACCCCGACCAGCAATGACGGCAACACCTCGCAATACAACCGCACCCGCGGCCGCCTCGTTTCGGCGCGCGCCAACAAGAACGTGATGTTCGCGGTCGAGCGCGGCTACGACGCCGAGTCGCAGGTCATCGGGATGGCGATGGAGGGGATCGACATCGCGGTGCTGTTCCCGACCGCGGGGCTCTCGTTCCTGGCGCGCGACAACATGGACCCGCAGCTGTCGAACGCGATCTGCCGCGCCTACAACGACTGGCTCCACGAATTCTGCCAGCACAGCCCCGACCAATTGAAGATGGCGGCGATGCTGCCGATGCACGACGTCAACCTGGCCTGCGCCGAGCTGTTGCGCTGCGTCGACAAATACGGCGCCGTCGGGGCCTTTGTGCGGCCCAATTACCTCAACGGCCGTTACTGGCACTCGACGTATTGGGACCCGCTCTACGGGCTCCTGCAGGAGCTGGGCGTGCCGATGTGCTTCCACGAGGGCACCGGCTCGTACTATTCGACGATCGAGCCGCGCTTCGGCGAGAACCGCTTCATGCGGCATGTCGCCAGCCACTCGACCGAGATGCAGTTGGCGCTGATCGCGCTGATGCTCGGCGGCATCTTCGAGTTCTATCCGAAGCTGCGGGTCGCCTTTCTGGAAGCGCAGAGCTGGTGGGTGCCGGGCTTGCTCGGGCGCATCGAATGGGACCTGCGCCAGCACCACGACAGCGACGCGCCATATCTGAAGTTGAGCCCCCTGGAATACTGGCAGCGCAACTGCTTCTCGGCGATCGAGAGCGGCGAGCGCGAGGTCGGCTCGGTCGTCGAATTGCTCGGCGGCGCCGACAATATCTGCGTCTCCAGCGACTTCCCGCATTTCGACTCGAGCTTCCCCGACGTCTCGAACCGGGTGCTGCAGAACCCCAGCATCACCCCCGACATCGCCGGCAAGATCCTGTCCGGCGGCGCCCGCCTCTACGGCTTCGGCGAGGAGGACTTCGCCAAGGCCGACACCGCCGCCAAGCGCCACGACAACATCGCCGGGCGCGCCTAAATCCTTCTCCCGCATTGCGGCAGAGGGAGGGGGCCCGCGCCGCAGGCGTGGGAGGGTGGGGTCGAACGCCTCGCCACTGGCCGCCCCCTCACCTCCCCCGGTGGGGGAGAGGGGGAGCAAGATCCGTCAGGAGGAACCGATGGCCTATAACGGGCATACCGTCGTCGACATGGATGCGCATATCCGCGAGCGCGCCGACAAGTTCTTCAAGGACTACATCGATCCGGAGTACCGGGCGCCGTTCGGCCTGTTGTGCGAGGCGATCGCGCGGCAGGAAGAGAAGGGCGACAGGTATGCGCTGTTCGGCAGCACCACCGCGGTCATCGAGAAGATCGAGGCGGGGCGCGCGCTGGGCGTGCGCGACACGTTCGGCGTCACCCGCCGCTCCGAGATGGAGCATGGCCGCATCGCCTTCCCGCCTGGCCGCAAGGACCCGCTGCCGGAGATCCGCCCGGAGGTCAACTGGGACGTCAAGGCGCGGCTCGAGGACATGGACAAGGCGCATGTCGACGTCAACGTCCTGTTCCCGACGCATGTGTCGAGCTATTGCGCGTTGCGCGACGTCGGCTTCGAGAACGCGCTCTATCGCGCCTACCACCGCTGGGTGGTCGATTTTTGCGCGCAGGCGCCGAAGCGGCTGAAATGGACGCTGGTCGCCAATTTGCGCGACGTCGCCGCCGGGGTCGCGGAGCTGAAGCATTGGGCCGAGCGCGACCCCAACCTCGTCGGCGTCTACATCTCGCCGCAGGCGCCGGGCGGCAAGCTCCTCGACAACCCCGACCTCTACCCGCTCTACGACGCGGCGCAGGCGCTCGACCTGCCGCTCCTGGCGCATGGCGGCACGGCGCGGCCGCCCTACGGCCCCGGGACGCACGACCTCGACGGGGCCTGGTTCCTCTTGCACGGGCTGACCAACCCGTGGGCGGGCATGGCGGCGATGGGGGCCCTGATCGGCGGCGGCATCTTCGACCTGTTCCCGAAGATCCGCGCCGCGATCATCGAGACCGCCGGCGGCTGGGTCCCGGCCGCGCTCGACCGCTTCGACACGCACTATTTGATGTCGCCGGGCCACGTGCCGAACCTGAAGCGGATGCCGCGCGAGGTGATTGCCGAAGGCCGCTACTTCCACGGATTCGACACCTGGGAACGCTCGATCGAATTCTGCGTCGAGGAACTCGGCGAGGATATGTGGCTGTTCGCCAGCGACTGGCCGCACGGCGACACCGGCTGGCCGGAGGCGGTGCAGCAGACCGTCGACCGCCCGCGGCTCACGGAAAGCGCCAAGCGGAAGGTCCTCGGCGAGAACGCGATGCGCCTCT
>JBLMXS010000217.1:0-17395 GCA_050257895.1 Thiohalocapsa sp. | reverse complement strand
GCTTGCTTCCTGCCGGAACAACTCGCCTCACTGGAACGCCAGACGCATGTCGATTGGCGCCTCATCGCGCGTGATGACGGCTCGACCGATGTGTCGGCGGCGATTGTCGCGGCGTTTGCCGACCGGCATCGCGACAGGGTGCGGATCCTGCGCGACGGCCGCACGCGGCTCGGGTCATGCGCCAATTTCGCCGCGCTGCTGGAAGCCTCGGACGCGCCCTACTTCATGTTTTGCGACCAGGACGACGTCTGGCTGCCGGGCAAGATTGCCGAGATGCTGCGCCGCTTGCAGGCGATCGAAGCCCGGCGCGGCGCACAGGTGCCGATTCTCGTGCACAGCGACCTCATTCTCGTCGATACGAAGCTCGCCGAGCTGCACCCCTCATTCTGGCGCTACTCACGGCTGCTCGATCCATCGGCGCCGCGGCGTCCGGCGCGCATCATGGTGCAGAATTACGTGACCGGGTGCGCCTCGATCGGCAACGCCGCGCTGCGCCGGGTGGCCCTGCCGATCCCGCCGGAAGCGCGCCTGCACGACTGGTGGATGGCATTGGCGGCGGCCCTGCTTGGCGAGATTGCCGAACACGAGACGCCGACGACCCTCTATCGGCAGCATGGTTCGAATGAGGTCGGCGCGAAGCTCGCCACGCTGGTCGCGTCGCTCACCCGGATCCTGCGCACCAGGGCCGCCGCGGTGCGCGAACTGCGCCAGTCGCTCCTGCGGTCGGAGGAGCAGGCGGCCGCGTTCGCGGCGGCGCATGAACACGAGCTCCCGCCGCAGCAACGGCGCACATTGTGCGAGTTTGCCCACCTAAGCGAGGCCGGCTTCTGGCGGCGGAAATCCTTCCTGCTGCGGCGCAATCTGTGGCCGGACTACTGGTTGCACACGCTGGCCTTCCTCCTGCTGTTGTGAGAGTTTCCGGCGGCGGCCGAGCGGGGTACTCCGTTGGAAGCGAACCCGGCAGCTTGAGGCAGGCGCCCTTCCACCCCATTTTGTGACGGCGCGCCCCCGTTTAGATTTGGCTGCGCGTTTGCCGGGAAAGAGGAGAGCGATGGCAGGCTTGCAGCCGGCTCGCGGCACGCAGGATCTGTTGCCCGACATGGCACGGCGGCATCGCCATGTCAGCGAGACGGCGCGCGAACTCGCGGCGCTCTACGGGTTTGCCGAGATCGCCACGCCGATCTTCGAATTCACTGAGGTCTTCGCCCGCCCGATCGGCGAGCACACCGACATCGTCGCGAAGGAGATGTACACCTTCAACGACCGCGGCGGCGAGGAACTGACGCTGCGGCCGGAGAACACCGCCGGCGTCGTGCGCGCCGTGCTGTCGAACGGGTTGACGCAGGCGACGCCGCTCAAATTCTTCTACAGCGGCCCGATGTTCCGCTACGAGCGGCCGCAAAAGGGCCGCTTCCGCCAGTTCCACCAGATCGGCGTCGAGATCCTCGGCGTCGCGCAGCCGCAGGCGGATATCGAGGCCATCGCACTGGGCCGCCGGATCCTGGCCGCCCTCGGCGTCGGCGAGCGGGTCGAACTGGAGCTCAACACGCTCGGCGATCCGGCGAGCCGCACCGCCTACCGCGATGCGCTGGTGACCTATTTCTCCCGAAGGCGCTCCGAATTGTCGGAGGACAGCCAGCGCCGGTTGGAGACCAACCCGCTGCGCATCCTCGATTCCAAGGATCCGCGCGACATCGAGATCAACGCCGAGGCGCCGGCTTTCGACACCTATCTGAATGACGCGTCGTTCGAGTTCTATGGTCGGGTGCGGGACGGGCTGGCGCGGCTCGGCATCGCCTATCGCCACAATCCGCGGCTGGTGCGCGGGCTCGATTATTACACCCACACGGTGTTCGAGTTCGTCACGACCGATCTCGGGGCGCAGGGCACGGTGCTTGCGGGCGGGCGCTATGACGGGCTGGTCGAGCTGATGGGCGGCCCCGCGATACCCGGCGTCGGCTGGGCCGCCGGCATCGAGCGGCTGGCGATGCTGGCCGGCGAGCCGCCGGCGGCGGCGCGGCCGGTCGCGCTGGTGCCGATCGGCGAGGAGGCGGAAGGCTTTGCGCTCCGCCTCGCCGAGGATTTGCGGGACCGCGGCGTTGTGGTGGATCTGGGCTATTCGGGCAATCTGCAGCGCCGCATGCGGCGGGCCGACCGCGCCGGCGCCCGCGCCGCGGTCTTGATCGGCGACGACGAGTTGGCGCGCGGCGTTGCCACTGTGCGCGACCTCGACAGCGGCGCGCAGCGCGAGGTCACGCTCGCCGACCTCCCGGCGCAGCTCGCGAGCTGAGCGCGAAGGCCATGGACCGCACCCTCGAATCCCGCTTCGACCAGCTGCTGCGGCGCCACGCCGAGCTGGCGGCTGCGTTGTCCGGCACCGGGCTCAGCGGCGCTGAATTCGCCAAATTATCCAAGGAATACAGCGAGCTTGGCCCGGTCGTCGACGGCATCGAGAACCTGCGGCGGGCATCAGCCGAGATGAGCGAGGCCGAGGAGATGCTGGCCGCCGCCGACGATCCCGAATTGAAGGCGCTGGCGGCGGAGGAAGTGCAGTCGCTGCGCGAGCGCCTGCCCGAGCTCGAACTCAACGTCAAATTGTCCTTGCTCCCAAAGGACGCCGACGACGAGCGCAATTCGATCCTTGAGGTGCGCGCCGGCACCGGCGGCGAGGAGGCGGCGCTGTTCGCCGCCGATCTGTTCCGCATGTACCAGCGCTACGCGGCGCTGCGCGGCTGGCGCTTCGAAGTGCTCGACATTTCGGAGACCGGCATCGGCGGCTTTAAGGAGGCGACCGCTTCGATCACCGGCCGCGACGTCTTTGCCCGCCTCAAATACGAATCGGGCGTGCATCGCGTCCAGCGCGTGCCGGAGACCGAGGCTTCGGGCCGCATCCACACCTCGGCCGCCACCGTCGCAGTGTTGCCCGAGGCCGAGGAGGTCGATGTCGCGATCGACGACAAGGATCTGCGCATCGATGTGTTCCGCGCCTCGGGGCCGGGCGGCCAGTCGGTCAACACCACCGACAGCGCCGTGCGCATCACCCATCTGCCGACCGGGCTTGTCGTCATCCAGCAGGACGAGAAATCACAGCACAAGAACAAGGCGCGGGCGATGAAGGTGTTGCGGGCTAGGCTCTACGAGATGGAGCGGCAGGCGCGGGACGCGGCGCGGGCCGCCGACCGCAAGAGCCAAGTCGGCAGCGGCGACCGCTCCGAGCGCATCCGCACCTACAATTTCCCACAGGGGCGCGTCACCGACCACCGCATCAACCTGACGCTTTACAAGATCGACAAGGTGATGGCGGGCGAGGCGCTCGACGAGATCGTCGACGCGCTCGTCACCGCCGACCGCGCCGCCAAGCTGGCGATGGCGGTCGTGTGAGGGGGCGCTCGGCACTACACTCCCACCTCAACCTTCCCCCGCTTGCGGGGGAGGGAGATAGAGAAAGCCATCCCCTGCAAGCAGGGGAGGCTTGGGTGCGGGCGTCCGTCGGCACGGTGCTCGCGGATGCAGCTGCGGCATTGGCCGCGGCCGCGTTCGAGGAGCCACGGCGGCAGGCGCGCCGCCTTGTCGCGGCCGCACTCGGGTTGACGGCGGCCGAGGTGTTCGCCCACCCCGAACGCGAAATGACGGCGGCCGAGGCCGTCCAGCTCGGCGACATGCTGCGGCGGATGCTGTCGCGCGAACCGCTGTCGCGGATCGTCGGGGTCCGGGAGTTCTGGGGACTCGACTTCCTGTTGTCGGCGGACACGCTCGACCCACGGCCGGAGAGTGAAACCGTCGTCGAGGCGGTGCTGGCCCGCCTCCCAGACCGCTCCATGCCGTACCGCTTTCTCGATCTCGGCACCGGCACCGGCTGCCTCTTGCTGGCAGTGCTCTCAGAGTATCGCCGCGCCTACGGCATCGGCATCGACCGCACCCCGGGCGCCGTCAGGACGGCGCGCCAGAACGCCGTCCTCACCGGGCTCGCGGCCCGCGCCCGTTTCATTGCCGGCCACTGGGCCGCGGCCGTCGGCGGCGCATTCGATGCTATTGTGGCCAACCCGCCCTACATCGCCAGCTTCAGCATTCCAGCGCTGATGCCGGAGGTCCGGGAGCACGATCCGCTGCTGGCGCTCGACGGCGGCGCCGACGGGCTCATGGCGTATCGCGCGATCGCCCTCGACCTGCCGCGGCTGCTGCCCCCCGGCGGGCTGTTCGCCACCGAGATCGGCGCCGGCCAGGGGGAGGCGGTGACGGCGATTCTGCACGCTGCCGGGCTCGCGATCGAGGCGGTCGTGCCGGACCTTGCCGGCATCGGTCGCGTCGTCGTCGCGCGCCGCTGATGGGGCAACAAGGCTTGGCAAAAAGCTTGGCCAAAAAAGCTTGGAATGCCGGGCCGCCGCGTCTAGGCTCTTGCCATCACGGAGCGACCGCGCTGCAGCCCCAAGCCGGCGCGTCGACCCGCCGCCGCGAACACCGCGGGCGACGACGCTCCCAGGGGCCCCAGGGTCCGCGCGACATCCACGGCGAAACAGATAGGTGTCATGAGGCCAGGACAGAACAAGCGTTCACGCGGTCGCAATGGCGGTGGCGGCGGTGGCGGCGGTGGTGGCGGTCCCCACCACGGCAACCGGCCGCGCCTGCCGCATCGGATCCAAACTTTCGACAGCAACGGCCCGAATGTTAAAATCCGCGGCAATGCCTACCAGGTGTTCGAGCGCTACATTGCGCTGGCGCGCGAGGCGCAGGCGAGCGGCGACCGCATCGCGGCCGAGAACCTCTACCAGCACGCCGAACACTATTTCCGCATCATGAACGCGCAAGGCGAAGGCCAAGGGCATGGCCCGCCGCGACCGACAACGCCGGCCGACGAGATGAGCGGCGAGGGCGAGGGGCGCGAGGGCGACGAGGCGCAGGTGCAGCAGGCGCAGCTGCCGCTCGCCCCGGCCCCCGGCGACGAGCAGCCGCCGTCGTTTTAATCCTAGCAGCACGACCCGGACCGCGGCGTCCACCCACACGCGGGCCAGAGGCCCGCGGTCTGCCATCACTCAGCCAAGGCGGCGCTGATGGCGCGGTCGCGGATGGCGCGCGGCGGCAGCCCGAGCGCGCGCGCGAGGGCATCGAGCCGGCGGGTCACGGCTTCGCCGGTAAAGAGGCTGCCGTCGGCCGGCAATTCCAGTTCGAGCCCGCTCGGCAGCCGCACAAGCTTCACCTGGTCGAGCAGTTCGAGCGCGCCGCCGCACAGCGTGTAGGCGAGCCGCAGCGCCAGGCCGAGAGCGCGCGCTTGATCGGCCGCGGCGTCGTCGAGCAGCGGTTGCATCGCCGCCTTCACCGGGTCGTCGGCGGGGCCGCCATAGCGGGCGTGCAAGGCGGCAGCGATGAACACTCTGTCGCGGTGTTCGAGCTGCGCCACCGGCATTGTCAGGCTGCGGGCAAAGGCGAGGCTCGCGCGGTAGTCGGGGTGCTCGCTCCAGCACAAATCACTGAGCCAGCAGACTGCGTGAAGCAATCGGGCGAGGCGCGAATCGGCGTCGGGAAAGATCGGCGCGATCCAGCGCCGCAGCCGATCGCCGTCGGCACAGGCCCGGCTCTGGCGCAGCGCGATCCCGGTCACCGCCGCGATCAGCGGGTCGACGCGCGGCTCGGCTGGTAGCAACCCGTAGGCGTAGCCCTCGCGCAGCCCGAACGCCGAAAAGACGATCTGCTCGGGGCGGCAGCTTGCCACCAGTCGGCGCAGGATCAGCGCGGCCAGCGGCACGACCTCGAGGCGGCGCCGGCTGATTCCGGTGATCCGCTCCAGCGAGCGGCGCGACTGGTTGGCGATGATGTCGAGGAAGGCTTCCGCCGCCTGCCGCCCGATCACGTACTCATGGATGATGTGCAGCGGGTAATGCGTCTGCTCGATGTGCAGCCGGGCAATCGCACGCCAGGCGCCGCCGACGAGGTAGAGCGTCTTGCCGGCGGCGGCGCGTGGCACCGTCGTGTCGCCGACGGCACGGTCGATGGTCTCGATCAGCAGCTTGCGGTTGTCGGCGAATTCGGCCAGGCGCAGCGGCCCGAGCGGCAGGCTGACGCCGGCCCCGATCGGGTCCACTGCCGCGGCGTCAACCCGCACCAGCTCGACGCTGCCGCCGCCGAGATCGCCGACGATGCCGGCGGCGCCGCGAATGCCGGCCAGGACGCCGGCGGCGGACAGCCGGGCCTCCTCGCTGCCGTCGATAATGCGCAGCGGAACGCCCAATCGCCGTTCGACTTCGGCGGCAAAGGCGCGACCGTCGCGCGCGTCGCGCACTGCCGCCGTCGCAATCATCGCCAGGTGATCGACCCCGAGCGCCCGCGCCAGCGCAACAAAGCGCTGCAGGTTGGCGTGGGCGAGCTCGACGCCGTCGCGGTTGAGCCGGCCGGTCGCGCCGATGCCGCGACCGAGCGCGCACATGACCTTCTCGTTGAGCATCGGCAAGAGCGTCGTCCCGACCCGCTCGAAGACGACGAGGCGCAGCGAATTCGATCCGACATCGACGACCGCGATGCGGCCGCCCGTGCCGCCGGCGCCGGGGGTGATACCGGGGACGAGGTTGTGGTCGGGCACCGCCGGGCCGCGCCCTAGTCTGCCGTCGCCAGCGCGGCGTGGCGCCGCGTCGCACGGCGCAACGCCTTGCCGCGCCCCGACAGGCTGGGATTGGTCATGAAGTAGGTGTGGGCCGAGAACCCCTCCTCCTTGGTCGACGCCCGGGCATAGGTCCCGTCGGCTGCCAGGATCCAGCTTTGCAACGTATCGCGCAGGTTGGCCACCATGATCTCGTCGAGGATCTGCCGGTGCACAGTCTCGTTCTCGATCGGCACCAGTGCCTCGACCCGGCCATCGAAATTGCGCGGCATCCAATCGGCCGAGCTGATGAAGACGGTGGCCTGGTCCGACGGCAGCCGGTTGCCGTTGCCGAAAGAGACGATGCGGCTGTGTTCGAGAAAGCGCCCGATGATACTCTTGACCCTGATGTTTTCCGACATCCCGGGAACGCCCGGCCGCAGGCAGCAGATCCCGCGCACCACCAGCTCGATCGACACGCCGGCCTCCGAAGCGCGGTAGAGCAGATCGATGATCGCCGGATCGACAAGCTGGTTCAGCTTGGCCCAGATCTGCGCCGGCTTGCCGGCGCGGGCGTTGGCGATCTCGGCCTCGATCAGCTCGGCGAGGCGGGCGCGCAAGCTGACCGGCGCCACCGCGATTTTTTCGAGGGCGGCCGGGCGGGCGTAGCCGGTCATAAAATTGAACAGCCGCGCGGCATCGCGGCACAGCGCCTCGTCGGTCGTGAAAAACGACAGGTCGGTGTACACCTTGGCGGTGTAGGGGTGGTAGTTGCCGGTGCCGAAATGCACGTAGGAGCGCAGCGCGCCGGCCTCGCGCCGCACCACCAGCGACACCTTGGCGTGCGTCTTCAGCTGCAGGAATCCGTAGACGACCTGCACCCCGGCGCGCTCCAACTCGTGCGCCCAGCGAATGTTGGCCTCCTCGTCAAAGCGCGCCTTCAATTCGATCATCGCGGTGACCGACTTGCCGGCCTCGGCCGCCTCGGCCAATTCCTTGACGATCGGGCTGTCCTCGCTGGTGCGGTAGAGTGTCTGCTTGATCGCGACGACCGCCGGATCGCGCGCTGCCTGGCGCAGGAACTGGACGACGACGTCGAAGCTCTCGTAGGGGTGGTGGACGACGATGTCCTTCTGGCGAATCGCCGCAAAGCAGTCGCCGCCGAAATCGCGGATGCGCTCGGGGAAGCGTGCGACATAGGGCGTGAAGACGAGGTCGGGGCGCTCGTCGGCGATGATCAGCTGGGCCGTGTCGTCGAGCCCCATGATGCCTTCGGTGGCGAACACGTCGGCCGGCGCCGCCTCCACATGCTCGCTGAGAAAGCGCCGCAGGTCGCCGGGCATGCTGGCGTCGACCGCGAGGTGGATAACGTGGCCGCGCCGCCGCCGCTTCAGCGCCGATTCGAACAGACGGACGAGGTCTTCCGCCTCCTCCTCGATCTCGACCTCGCTGTCGCGCAACACCCGGAAGACGCCCTGGGCGATCACCGCAAAGCCGGGAAACAGGCGATCGAGAAACAGCGAGATCGCCTGCTCGATCGGCAGGAAGCGCACCCGCGTCCCGGGTAGGCGGAAAAAGCGGTCGACCGAGGCGGGGATCAGGATCAGCGCCTGCAGCCGCTCGCCGTCGCCGATGCGCTCCAGCTGCAGGGCGAGCCCGAAGCCGCGATTGGCGACGAACGGGAACGGGTGCGCCGGGTCGAGGGCCAGCGGCGTCAAGACCGGGAACATATCCGCCATGAAGCGCTCTTCGAGCCAGGCGCGGTCACCCGGTTCGAGATCACTCGGCTCGATGACGGCGATGCCGGCGTCGGCCAGTTCCGCGCGCAACGACAGCCACATCGCCTCCTGCGCTTGCAGCAAGCACCCGGCGCGCTCGTGGATCGCCTCGAGCTGTTGCGCCGGGGTCAGCCCGTCCTGGCTGGTGGTCTTGACTCCGGCCAGGTACTGGCCTTTGAGCCCCGCCACCCGCACCATGTAGAACTCGTCGAGGTTGCTCGCCGAGATCGACAGAAAGCGCAGCCGTTCCAGGAGCGGGTGGCGCTCGTTCTCGGCCTCCGCCAGCACTCGCTCGTTGAAGGCGAGCCAGGACAATTCACGGTTGATGAACCGCGCCGGCGATAATTCGCCCGGTCTGATGTCAACGACCTGCGCGCTGCTGCTCATCACCGCCTCCCTGCCCGCCCCTCGATATGGCGGCGGGCACCGGTCTTTCTACCGCGCGAATGTGACATATGTCATCCGCCCGCGCCTGCGCTGCGCCAGTGGGCGTGGCCGTCGCCCACCACAATGCGTAAAACGCTGGCGCCAAGGCAGCCGCGGAGGGGCGCGATGATACGGGCGGCGATCGTCGGGATCGGGCGGTGGGGGCGGACCCTGATCGGCGCAGTGCAGGGCAAGAGCGACAAGATCGGTTTTGTTGCCGGCCATAACCGCACCCGGGCGCACGCCGCTTCGTTCTGCGCCGAGCACGGCATTGCGCTGAAGGACAGCCTAGACGAGATCCTCGCCGATCCCGCGATCGACGCAATCGTCTTCGCGACGCCGCACAGCGAGCACGGGGAGCAAGTGGAGCGCGCCGCAGCGGCCGGCAAGCACGTCATGATGGAGAAGCCGTTCACCCTCGACCGCGCCAGCGCCGCCCGCGCGCTCGATGCAGCGGCGAAGGCCGGCATCGTCGTCGGCGTCGCCTATCCGCGCCGGTTCCACCCGGCGATGCGGGAATTGCAGGCGCGCATCGCCGATGGCCAACTCGGCACCATCGTCCATTGCTACGGCGAGCAGAACGCGCCGGCCGGGCTCTTCATGGACCCGCGCTCGTGGCGGGCCGACCCAAATGAGCCACCGGCCGGGGCGATGACCGCGTCGGGCGTCCACAACCTCGATGCGATGATCCACCTGTTCGGCCCGATCGACGAGGTCTACGCGACGAGCCTCAGACGCGCCGTCGGCTATGACGCCGAGGACACCACCAGCGTCATCCTGAATTTCGCGAGCGGCATGGCGGCGACCCTGTTCTGCTGCATCGCCACCGCGGTCAGCTACCGGCTGGCGGTGTTCGGCACCAGGGGACGCGGCGAACTCCTGACCCCGCGGCTCGATTTCCATTTCACCGCGGCCCCGGAGGCGATGCCTGAGGGTCGCCACCAGCAGCCGGCACCGGAGATCGTCGAATATCCCGGATTCAACGCGCTGCTCGCGGAGCAGGAAGCCTTCGCCGCGGCGATCGAGGGCGGCCCAGCCTACCCGATCCCGCGTGAAGAAATCCTGCACGGCGTCGCCGCGTTCGAGGCGATCGTGCAATCCGCCGCCCGCCGCCGCCCGGTCAAGGTGCCGCGCGAATAAGTGTAAGCCTCGGGTCCCGGCGCAGGCCGGGACCCATTCCGCCGCTCCGAAGCGGCTGCCACATCGGTCCCTGCCTCCGCAGGGACCTGGAATTTCGAGAGGGAAGCCTGCAATGCCCGTCACCGTCCTTTACCCCGAGGCCCGCCAGCAGCCCGACGAGCTCGAACTCGAGGTGTTCGGGCCCGATGTGCGGATCGTCAAGCGCGACGCCGGCGCGCTGTCGGAGGTCTCCGACGCCGATTGCGCCGAAGCTGACGGGCTGATGATCCTGGGGTTCCCCGTCACCGGCGGCGACCTGCAGCGTTTCCCGAAACTGCGCGCGATCGTCCGCATGGGCGTCGGCTACGACAAGCTCGACCGGCCGGCCGCCGCGGCGCGCAACGTGCTGATCTGCAATGTTCCCGATTACGGCACCACCGAGGTCGCCGACCATGCCATCGCGCTGGCGCTGACATTGCGCCGCGGCATCCTGTTGCACCACGAGATGCAGCGAGCCGACCCGCCGGCGCCGTTCCGTTCGTTTCAGCACCCGCTGATCCAGCGGCTCGGCATGCAGAATTTCGGCATCGTCGGCCTGGGCAGGATCGGCACCGCCGTCGCGCTACGCGCCAAGGCGTTGCAGTTCCGCGTCGCCTTCTACGACCCCTATCTGCCGAACGGCGTCGAACTGGCGCTCGGCATCGAGCGGGCGCCGACCTTGGAAGACCTGTTGCGGCAGACCGACACGCTGTCGATCCACGCGCCGCTGACGCCGGAAACGAAGGGTATGCTCGGGCATGAGCAGCTCGCGCTGCTGCGCCGCGGCGCCGTCGTGGTCAACGATGCGCGCGGCCCCATTCTCGACCTCGACGCGCTCTACGACCTCTTGCGCTCCGACCATATCGCCGGCGCCGGCCTCGACGTCTTGCCGCAAGAGCCGCCGGTCGAACCGATCCCGAAATTGCTGCAGGCATATCGGGCGCGCGAGAAATGGCTCGAAGGCCGGCTTGTCGTGACGCCGCATTCGGCCTGGCTTACGCCGCATTCGTGGACCGACACCCGCCGCAAATCGGCCGAGACGATGCGCGCGGCCTTGCTCACCAACCGGCCGCAGAACGTCATCACGCCCGAGATGTTCTGACAGCCGCGCTAGTATCGAGGGGCATGCCGATGCACCGCCTGCACCTGCTGCGCCACGCCAAATCCGACCGCGACCAGCCGGTCGAGGACAAGGAGCGGCGCCTCAGCCGCCGCGGTCGCGAGGCGGCGCGCCGCGTTGGCGAGAGCCTGCCCGCGAGGGTGGGCCCCATCGATCTGGTCCTGTGCTCGTCGGCAACGCGAACCCGCGAGACGGCCGAGCTGGTGCTTGCCCCCTATCCCGCGCCGCCCCCGGTCCGCTACGAGGACGCGCTCTACCTCGCGAGCGCCGCGGGACTGCTGCGCCGCCTGCGGCAGCTCGACGAGGCCGCCGGGGTGGTACTGGTCATCGGCCACAATCCGGGTCTGCACGAGCTGGCGGTGGCGCTCGCCGCCCCCCACTCGGCGCATTACCGCGCCCTCGCCGACGGCAAGTTCCCGACCGCGGCGCGCGCCAGCTTCGCGATCGAGCGCGCCTGGGCCGAACTCGACCGCGGCCGCCACGCGCTGATCGATTACGTGACGGCGAAGTCCCTCGGTTAGCGATTGGCACTCCGAGAGGTGCATGTCAGAGAGACATGCCGGAATCAGACCTTCGCGGGTTCTCGGCCTGGCCCCTTCTTCACTCCTGCCAGTTTCGCGAGCTTCCGCCTGCGGTTGCGTACAGGACACCCGCGCGAGACAATGCAATTATGGAAAAGGTTTATGGCAACTCTAGGGTTTGGAGCCTCTAGCTACTGTACATAACGGCACTAAAATGCGTGGATCGTTACTTCGTCGCCATGCGCTCCTCGGAGCGGCGGCGTGCAGATCCAGGGTGACCCATTTCCAGGAGGGCGATGGTGCCATCGCATGTCGCCTCCAAGGTCCGGTTCTGCGATAACGTACGGCAATTCGCGCTTAGGAGACCCGCCGATGCCCGATCTACCCCGCCTCAACCCGGCGATCCGCGCCCTCGACAGCGGCAAGCCCGCTTTCGTCACCTTCTCGCCGCCCGAGATCGGCGCCGCGCAATCGATCGGGGCCCAGCCGTACGACGCCGTCGTCTTCGAGATGGAGCACAACCCCTACGACATCCGGCAGTTGCGCGACTGCATGCAATACATGCTCGACCGCGCCCAGATTGTGAAATCCGGCAGCCTCGCACCGGCGGTGGCACCGATGGTGCGGATCCCGCCGAATGGCGGCGAGATGAACCAGTTCATCGCCAAGCAGGTGCTGGACATCGGCGTTTACGGCATCGTCTGGCCGCATGTCTCGACCGTCGAGGAGGCGAGGAACGCCGTGCAGGCCTGCCGCTACCCGCGGCCGCGCGAGGCCAAGTACTACGAGCCCGCCGGGATGCGCGGCGATGCGCCGAGGACCGCTGCGCGCTACTGGGGGATCGACCAGCAGACCTACTACAAGCGCGCCGACACCTGGCCGTTGAACCCGGAGGGCGAGGTCCTCGTCGTCATCATGTGCGAGGAGAAGCGGGCGATCCGCAACCTGCCGCAGATCCTGAAAGAAGTGCCGGGGATTAGCGTCGTTCTGATCGGCGAAGGGGACCTGTCGCAGGACATGGGCTACCCGCGCCAGTACGAGCACCCCGAGGTCGCCGCCGCGATCGACGAGGCCTTGGCGATCTGCAAGGACGCCGGCGTTCCCTGCGGCCACCCGCATGTCGACAGCAACAATGTCGAGACGCTGGTCGAAAAAGGCTTCCGCTGGCTGATGCCGGCGCCGGCGCAGTCCTTCGCCGCCTTGCAGAAGGGCCTCGCCGCGAGCGGCCGCAAATAAACCTAGGGCGGAAAGCGCAGCGCATTCCGCCATCTGCCGGTGCCGCTGTTCGGCGGATTGCGCTTCGCTTATCCGCCCTACGGTTTTTCAAGGGTGGACAGTCCGCAGGACACCGGCGGTGAGATCGACAAGGTCGAGCAGCCGCGCGACGTAGTGGTCGCGCAGCGGAAAGGTCCCGGGAGCGTCGCCGCACAGCGCGCCCTCCAGCGTATCGATGAGCCGCAGCAGCCGGCGCCGATGCAACCCGGCCAGGCGCTGCAGCGGGTCGGTGAGGATGCCGGAAAATACCGCGACCAGGGCGCCGAGCGCGGCGAGGGCGCCGGTCGTCTCCGCCATCAGCCCGGCGCCGGGCGCGACGGGGTACATGCCGTACCACCACGCACCGAGCCCCGCGCCGAGCGGGAACGCGGCGATCGCCGCCTGCTGCGCCAGCATGCCGGCGACGACGCTGCCGAGCGTGATCATGCCGGGGGTGAGCTGCTTGACCCACACCGCGCCGAGGCTGCCAGCAAAGCAGCCGGCGGCGATCTCCGCCGTCGCGGCGCGGGTTCCGGCATAGCTCGCGATGGCGGCGGCGACGCGCTCGCGCCACTCCGTCGGAAAGAGTTCCGCGGCGCCGAGCCGCCCGGCAACGCGCGGATCGGCAAGGATCGCCTCGGCCAGCGCGTCGCGCGTGTGGGCACGGCTCGGCTGGGCGCACGGCAGCTCCAATAGCTCGGTGGTGACCAGCCACGCGACCTCCCGTGCCATCGCGGTCTCGAAGATCGGGCGGTGCGCGGCGAGCCAGACCGCCGTTCGCGCCAGCCCGGCGCGCGCCGCGAGGCGCCCGGCGACGGCGAACGCCAGCGCCGCCGGCGCCAGCAGCAGGTTCAGCGGAACCCGCAGCACGTCCCAGCCGACAGTGCGAGCGTGCAGGCGCAGGGTGCCGGTGAGGCCGAAGTGGCGGTCGACGAAGGCGTCGACGCGGTCCCGTCGGGTCACCAGATAGCGCCGCGCGGCGTCGCGGATAACGCTCTCGGCCCACTCACGCTCGGCCCGCTCACGTTCGCGCTGCATGCCAAGGAGATAGGCGCTGCCGACGCGACTGCGACCCTGCGGTCGGCTTACTGGACGGCGGCGGCCCCTTGCGAGTTTTTTACGTTCGTTGTAGCAGCGGGGCCAACCGCAACCCGGAGGACGCGCATGAACGAGGACGCGAAGAAGACTGCGCTGAGGATGATCCCTTACGGCATCTATGTAATGACCGCCGATGACGGCAACGGCAACGTCGCCGCCGCCACGGTCAACTGGGTGACGCAGACGGCGTTCAACCCGCCGCTCGTCGTGGTTGGCGTCAAGACCGACTCGGGCGCCTATTCGATCGTCAAGAACACCAAGAGCTTCACCCTCAACATGCTCGGCAAGGAGCACAAGGGGCTTGCCTTCACCTTCTTCAAGCCGGCTCAGTTCGAGGGCGGCAAGCTGTCCGGCCAGGCGGTGCACAAGGGGGCGAACGGCGCCCCGATCCTCGACGCCGCGCTCGCCGCGGTCGAATGCAGGGTGACGAGCGTCGTCGAGCAGGGCGACCATCACATCGTCGTCGGTGAGGTCACCGAGGCGCACCTGCCAAAGCCGATCTCCGGCCGCCCCGACGCCGCGATCCTCGAGATGAAAGACCTCGGCGACAACGTCTTCTACGGCGGCTAGGCTCCATGCAGAGGAGAGCGGGGGAATGCGATGACGCTGGACATCACCCCGCTCGCCAACGCGGCCGCCCGACTGCGGGAAGCGCTAGCCCGCCACCGAGCCGAGCCGCAGGACGAGCAATTGCGCGATGGGCTGATCCAGCGCTTCGAGTTCACCTACGAGCTGAGCCATAAGACGCTGCGGCGCTATCTGCAGCAACGCGCACCGTCCTCGGAGGAGGTCGCGCGGATGTCGTTCGCGGAACTCATCCGCGCCGGCAATGCACAGGGCCTACTCCGCGCCGAGTGGCCGGCGTGGCGACATTTTCGCGATATTCGCACGCGGACCACGCACACCTACGACGCCGCGACGGCTGCCGCCGTCGTCGCCGAGATCCCATCCTTTCTGGAGGAGGTCGAGTATCTCTGCGCCGAGTTGCGGAAGCGTCCGGAATGACGGTGCGGATCGCACTCTCCCCGGAACACCGGCGGATCGTGCTCGACCTCCTGGCCGAGCACCTGCCGCACGGCGGCAAGGTCTGGGTGTTCGGCTCGCGGGCTACAGGGCGCGCGCGCCGCTACTCCGATCTCGATCTCGCCATCGACGCCGGCCGCCCTCTGAGGCTCGCTGAGACCGCCATCCTGCGCGAGGCGTTCGAGGAAAGCGATCTGCCGTGGCGGGTCGACATCGTCGACTGGCGCGGCGTCGACGAGCGGTTTCGCCGGGCGATTGCACCTCAGCTGATCCCGCTCCTCGACGCCGCGGCGCCCGAGGCGCCCGAGGCGCCTTGAGCGCCGAGGGAGGCGATCGGCAATGCAGCAGCAAGCGAAGCCCAAGTCCACGCGCCGCGGACGGTCGCTGCCGCAGAGCTTTCGCGGCGCACGGCCGGTCGCCGGCGGTGCACATCCCGGCCGGTTCATCGCCCGCCGCACCGCCGACGAGACGCTGGCGGTGGGCCTGTCGCGGCCGTGGCTAGGCGATCTCTATCACCTCGCGCTGCGTCTGCCGTGGTGGCGCTTTCTGCTCGCCGGCGCGGCGCTGTACCTCGCGGCAAATACCGTCTTCGCACTGCTCTACCTGGCGCAGCCCGGCGCCATCGCGAACGCGCGCCCGGGCGCCTTTGCCGATGCCTTCTTCTTCAGCGTCCAGACTATGTCGACGGTCGGCTACGGCGCCATGACGCCGGCGACCACTTACTCCAACCTCGTCGTCACCGCCGAGAGCATGGTCGGGCTGATGTTCATCGCGCTGGCGACCGGGCTCGTCTTCGCGCGCTTCTCGCGGCCGACCGCGCGCGTCCTGTTCAGCCGCGTGGCGGTGATCGCGCCGCATAACGGCGCGCCGACGCTGTCGTTGCGGCTGGCCAACCAGCGCCGCAATCAGATCCTCCAGGCCGAGGTCGACGTCGCGCTCTTGCGCGACGAGGAGACGAGCGAAGGCGAGATGATCCGCCGCCTGCACGACCTGAAGCTGGCGCGCCGCCGCAGCCCAGTTTTCGCAATGACCTTCACGGTCACGCACACGATCGACCACGACAGCCCGCTCTACGGCGCCACCGCCGCCTCGCTTGCCGCCGACAACGCCGAGCTGGTGGTCACCGTCAGCGGCGTCGACGAGACGATTGCCGCGCGCGTCAACGCCCGCACGTCGTATCTCGCGGACGAAATTCTCTGGGGGCACCGCTTTGTCGACGTGATTGGCTGGAGCGAGGACGGCCGCCGCGTCATCGACTACCGCCGCTTCCACGACACCGAGCCACTGGCTGCGTAGAGAGCTGGCTATTGCGCCGGCAGCCCGGCTAGGCGCAGCCCGTCGAGAAAACGCTCGCGCTGGGCGGCGCTGCCGAATGGCCGGTGCAGCCGCCCGTCGGACGCGGTCAGAGCCGGCATCCGCCGCAGCAGCTCGCTCAGCGCGAGGCCCGCCGCGGCGGCATTGCCGAGTTGGCCGTGCGCCGACGCGAGGACGGCATAGTTGTCGGGAAATTTAGGGTTCGCCGCGACGACCTCGGTGGCGAAGGCGACGGCTTCGGGATAGCGCTCGGAGAGCAACGCCGCCCAGCCAGATGATCAGCAGGGGATCGCGCGGGCTGAGCCGGATCGCGTTTTCGCTATGAGGCAAGGCGGAATCGTAGTCGCCTGCGAGGCCGTAACTGATGCCGAGATAACCGCGCGCGAATACCGAATTGGGGTCGCGATCGAGAGCACGGTGCAGACGGCGCCGGGCCTCCTCCGGGCGACCCGAGAAGAAGTCGTAGATCGCGAGGCGCGGCTTGCGCATACGCATCCCCGTCACCGGCGGCGACCGCCAGCCGCGCCGCCTCACCGGAACGGGCGAACGAGTCCGCGAGATCGTCGGACCAGCCGAAAACAACCTCGAAATGGCGCGCGAACGACAAGTCGCTGAGCGCCATCGCGTTCGCCGGATCGAGCGCGACGGCCTCTTCGAGCAGGCGCAGCGCTTCCCCCATGTCCTCGCGGGTGAAGCGGCGGATATGCCAGCGCGCCCGCATCGTGCGGTCCGAGGCGTTGAGCTGGCCCGGCTCCTTGCGCCTCGCCTGCTGCATCTCGGCGCCGATGATGCTGGGCGCCATCTCGCCGGCGATGATGCCGGCGATCTCGTCCTGCACCGCGAAGTCGTCGGCGAGATCGCGGTCGTAGCGGTCGGCCCATAGGTGGTGCCCGCTCGCGGCGTCGATCAGCTGCGCCGTGATGCGCACCCGGTTGCCGGCGCGCCGCACGCTGCCTTCGAGGACATAGCGGACGCCGAGTTCGCGCGCGACCCGCGTAATATCGACCGCCGGCCCTTCGCAACCCTCGCGGGCAGTTCTAGGGAGATTGTTGGTTAGCGCTTAGGTCGGCGACTGAGGCACCTCCCGTTCATCAGAACCAGCTCCTGACGCCGAACACGAAACGCACGCTACTTG
>JBLMXS010000216.1:0-11484 GCA_050257895.1 Thiohalocapsa sp. | reverse complement strand
ACCCGAACCAGGTCAACAACGTCCTCGGTTTTCCATACATCTTCCGGGGCGCGCTCGATGTGCGCGCGTCGCAGATCAACGACGCGATGAAGATCGCCGCCGCCGAGGCCTTGGCCGCCCTGGCGCGCGAGGACGTGCCGGACGAGGTCGCCGCCGCCTATGCCGGGGCGCGGCTGCGTTACGGCCCCGATTACATCATCCCCGCGCCGTTCGATCCGCGGCTGATCGTGGCGGTGCCGTCGGCGGTGGCCGAGGCGGCGATGCGTTCCGGCGTCGCGCGCAAGCCGATCGCCGATCTCGACTCCTACCGGCGGGCTTTGCGCGGCCGTCTCGACCCAACCGCGGCCGGGCTCGAGATGATCTTTGAGCAGGTGCGGGCGCAGCCGCGGCGCATTGTCTTTGCCGAGGGCGAAGAGGAGAAGACGATCCGCGCCGCGCTGCTTTACGCCGAGAGTGGCTACGGCGCGCCGGTGCTGATCGGCCGCGAGGAGAGGGTGCGGGCGACGATGGCGGCGACCGGCCTCTCGGCGGCGCCGCAGGTGCTCGAAATCCACAACGCCCGGCTGTCGGACCGCAACCGCCACTACACCGAATTCCTCTACCGGCGGCTGCAGCGGCGCGGCATGCTCTACCGCGACTGCCAGCGCCTCGTGAACCAGGACCGCAACGTCTTTGCCGCCTGCATGGTCGCTTGCGGCGATGCCGACGGCATGCTGACCGGGCTGACCCGGAACTCGTTCGACGTGCTGGAGGAGGTGACGCGGGTGATCGACGCCGAGCCCGGCTCGCCGATCTTCGGGCTGACACTGCTCTTGGCGCGCGAGCGCACCGTGCTGGTCGCCGACACGCTGGTGCATGAGAGCCCGAGCGCGGCGCAGTTGGCGGACATCGCCGTCGCCGCCGCCGCCAAGGCGCGGCAGTTCGGATTGCAGCCGCGGGTCGCGCTGCTGTCCTATGCCAATTTCGGCAACCCGACCGGCGAGCAGGCGGCGCGGGTGCGCGAGGCGGTGGCGCTGCTCGACGGGCGCCGCCGGGCGGGCGAACCAGGGTTCGAATACGACGGCGAGATGAGCCCCGACGTTGCCCTCGACCACGCGCTGATGCGCCAGCTCTATCCGTTCTGCCGGCTGTCGGGTCCCGCCAACATCCTCGTCATGCCGTCGCTCAACAGCGCCAACATCGCCGCCAAGCTGCTGCCCCATCTCGGCGGCGGCACGGCGGTGGGACCATTGCTGATCGGGCTGGCGCGGCCGGTGCAGATCGTCGCCACCGGCGCCACCGTCTCCGACCTCGTCAACCTCGCCGCGCTTGCCGCCCACCACGCCCACCACGCTCACCATGCGATCGGCTGACTTCTTAGTCGGCAGCGCCCGATGCCGGCGCCATTCGATCCTGCCTTCGCTGCGGTCATCGCGGTTTTGGCGATCGTGGCGGCGATCGCGATCGGCTTCGCCTTCGCCGCAATGGCCCACCGCAGGCTCAGCTCGGCGGCGCAGCAGGCCTCGCTCGATCTCGGCCCGCAAACGCGCCTCACGGCGGCCGGCTCAACTCGGCTGAATACCGCCGCACGCGCCATTCGGCCGGCGATGGCGCGCCTCGACCGGGCGTGGCGGCAGCACGCGATCGAGACCGAGGCGCGGCTCCTGGCGGCCGAAGCGATCATCGCCGCCATCCCCGACCCGTTGATCCTGATCGACCGGCAGCGCCGCATCGTGCGCGCCAACGCCGCCTCGTCGGCCTTTATCGGCGCCGGCAGCGAGGGCCGCGACCTCGCCGCCGCGCTGCGCAACCCGGCGCTGCTCGCCGCCGCCGACGCGGTGTTGCACGGCGATCCGGCAGTCAGCGTCGAGTTCTCGCTATCGGTGCCGGTCGAACGGGCGCTGCGCGCCCACGTCGCCGCGATCGCCCATCCGGCGCCGGACAGCGCGGCGGCGATCCTGACATTGCATGATGTCACGGCGCTGAAGCGCACCGAGCAGATGCGCGCCGATTTCATCGCCAATGCCGGCCACGAATTGAAGACGCCGCTGGCGACGCTGATCGGCTTTATCGAGACGCTGCAGGGGCCGGCGCGCAACGATCCGGCGGCGCGCCAGCGCTTCCTCGCGATCATGCAGGAGCAGGCGCGGCGCATGGCGCGGCTGGTCGACGATCTGCTGTCGCTGTCGCGTATCGAATTGAACGAGCATGTCGCCCCAACCGGCAGCGTCGCGCTGGCGCCGCTCGTCGACGAGGTCGCGCGCGGCCTCGAACTGCGCGCCGAGGAGCGCGGCATCCGCCTCGTGCAGGCGCTGCCCGAGGACCTTCCGCCGGTGCAGGGCGACCGCGACGAGATCGCGCAGATTGCGCAAAACCTGCTCGACAATGCGGTCAAATACGCCCGCCCGCAGACCGAGGTGCGGGTCAGCGGCGGCGGTGGCGGGGGGATGGTGTGGGTCGCGGTCGCCGACCACGGCGACGGCATTCCCGCCGAGCACCTGCCGCGCCTTACCGAGCGGTTCTACCGGGTCGATACCGCCCGCTCGCGCGAGCTCGGCGGCACCGGGCTCGGTCTCGCCATCGTCAAGCACATCCTCAACCGCCACCGCGGGCGGCTCGAGGTCCGCAGCCGGCTCGGCGAAGGCTCGATCTTCACGGTGTGGCTGCCGGCGGCTGACGGCGACGTCGCAAAAATGCAATAAAACTGCAACGTCGGTGTATTGCCCTCGGGGTAGAAGCCGCCGCGGCCCGCTACGGGTTGTCGACAATCCCATGAGGAGAGAGCTGTGAACGCTTGGCGAATTCATTTTGCCGCGGCCGCAGTCGCCGTGGTTTGCGCCCACGGCGCAGCCGGCGCAGGCCAAATTTCCGGCGCTGGCGCGACCTTCCCCTATCCGATCTATGCGAAGTGGGCCGAGGCCTATGCCGCCAAGAGCGGGACGAAGCTCAACTACCAGTCGATCGGCTCCGGCGGCGGCATCAAGCAGATCACCTCGAAGACCGTCGATTTCGGTGCCTCCGACATGCCGCTGAAGCCCGACCTGCTGGCCAAGGACGGGCTGCAGCAATGGCCGCAGGTGGTGGGCGGCGTCGTCCTGGTGGTCAATCTGCAGGGCGTCAAGCCGGGGCAGCTGAAGCTCGACGGCAAGACCGTTGCCGGCATGTATCTCGGCAAGATCACGAAATGGGACGATCCCGCGATCAAGGCGCTCAATCCCGGCGTCAACCTGCCGGCGAAGGCGGTGGCGACGGTGCACCGCTCCGACGGCTCGGGCACCAACTTCATCTTCACGCACTACCTGTCGAGCATCGACCCCGAGTTCAAGAGCAAGATTGGCGAGAACACCTCGGTCGAGTTCCCCGGCGGCCTCGGCGGCAAGGGCAATGAGGGCGTCGCCGCGCTGGCCGGCCGCACCGACGGCGCGATCGGCTATGTCGAGTACGCTTACGCGCTGCAGAACAAGATGAACTACACGCAGCTGAAAAACCACGACGGCCAATTCGTCTCGCCCGACAGCAAGACCTTCCAGGCCGCCGCCGCCAACGCCAATTGGACGAAGGCGCCGGGCTTCTACCTACTGCTGACCGACCAGCCCGGCAAGGAGAGCTGGCCGATCACCGGCGCCACCTTCATCCTGATGCACAAGAAGCAGGAGCATCCGGAGCGCGCCGTCGAGGTCCTCAAATTCTTCGACTGGGCCTACCACAACGGCGGCCAGATGGCGGAGCAGCTTGACTACGTGCCGATGCCGGCCAATGTCGTGGCAATGGTCGAGCAGAGCTGGAAAGACATCGTCGGGCCGGACGGCAAGCCGGTGTGGACCGGCACCGCGCCCTCGGGCTCCAGCTCGAAATAGGCCAGAAGCAGCAACACGGCTAGGCAGTCCCGGTGACCGCCGTCGATCCTGCGGCTGCAGCAAGCTCCGTCTCCGTCGGGCGATGGAGCCGGCTCGCCGACGTCGCGTTTCGCGGGCTGACGCAGTTCTTTGCGCTGGTCGTGCTGCTGATCCTCGGCGGGGTCATCCTGTCGCTGGTCGTCGGCGGCTGGCCGGCGCTGCGGCAGTTTGGCCTCGGCTTCGTCGTTGGCCAAGGGTGGAACCCGGTCACCGAGAATTTCGGCGCGCTGCCGGCGATCTACGGGACGCTGGTGACCTCGACGATCGCGATGCTGATCGGCATCCCGGTGGCGTTCGGGGTGGCGCTGTTCATCACCGAATTGTGCCCGCTGTGGCTGAAGCGGCCGCTGGCGACAATGATCGAGCTGCTGGCGGCGATCCCCAGCATCATCTACGGCATCTGGGGGTTGTTCGTGTTCGCGCCGTTCGTCCAGGAGACGATAGAGCCGGCGTTGATCAACACGTTGGGCAACATCCCCGGCTTCGGCAGGCTGTTCGCCGGCCCGCCGCTCGGCATCGGCGTGCTGACCGCCGGCTTCATCCTCGCCATCATGGTGCTGCCGTTCATCTCCTCGATCATGCGCGACGTGTTCGAGACGGTGCCGCCGGTGCTGAAGGAGAGCACCTACGCGCTCGGCGCGACGACCACCGAAGTCGTATGGCGCGTCGTCCTGCCCTACACCCGCGTCGGTGTCGTCGGCGGCATCCTGTTGGGGCTCGGGCGGGCGCTCGGCGAGACGATGGCGGTCACATTCGTGATCGGCAACTCGCACCATATCCACGCCTCGATCCTGCAACCTGGCACGACGATCTCGGCCTCGCTCGCCAACGAATTCACCGAAGCGGTCGGCGATCTCTATCTGTCGTCGCTGATCGCGCTCGGTCTCATCCTGTTCGTCATCACCTTCATCGTGCTGGCGATCGCCAAGATTATGCTGATCCGCCTCGAGCGGCAGAAGGGCGGCTAGCGCATGCAGCTCTACGCCCGCCGCCTCCTCGTGCACCGCACCGTCGTCGCGCTGTCGCTGCTGGCGACCGGGTTCGGTCTCTTATGGCTGGCGCTGGTGCTGGGGACGCTGCTCTATAACGGCGTCGGCGCCTTGACCCCGGCCTTGTTTCTGCAGATGACGCCGCCGCCGGGCAGCGCCGGCGGGCTGCTCAACGCGATTGCCGGCAGTCTCGCGATGACCGTCATCGCCACCCTGATCGGCACCCCGACCGGTATCCTCGCCGGCACCTTCCTTGCCGAATACGCCCGCGGCAGCTGGCTCGGCGAGGTCGTGCGCTTCATCAACGACATCCTGCTCTCGGCGCCGTCGATCATCGTCGGGCTGTTCGTCTATGAGGCGATGGTGGTGCGGATGGGGCATTTCTCGGCCTGGGCGGGCTCGGTCGCGCTGGCGATCATCATGATCCCGGTCGTCGTGCGGACGACCGAGGACATGCTGCGCCTGGTGCCAAGCGCCCTGCGGGAAGCCGCCGCGGCGCTCGGCTCGCCGAAATGGAAGGTGATCGTGATGGTCACCTACCGGGCCGCGGTGCAGGGGATGCTGACAGGGGTCCTGCTGGCGGTGGCCCGCATCTCGGGCGAGACCGCGCCATTGCTGTTCACCGCCCTCAACAACCAGTTCTGGAGCAACGATTTCAATGCGCCGACGGCCAATTTGCCGGTGGTCATCTTCCAGTTTGCGATGAGCCCTTATGCCGACTGGCAGACGCTGGCGTGGGGCGGGGCGCTCTTGATCACCGCCGCCATCCTGGTGCTCGACATCATCGCCCGCATGCTCGCTTCATGGAGCAGCTTCAAGCAATGAATTCCGCCCTGACTCGCCACCTCTCCCCCAACGACGCCACGCGGCTTACGGATTCCAATCCTTCCCGTCAACTATCGCCGCGCCCCACGGTCTCGGTCACGCCGGCCATCCGGCGGGCCCAGTCCTCGGCCGGCAACGGCGCCGAAGCGGCGGTCGAGGCGCCGGCGAGCAAGGTCGAGATCCGCAACGTCAGCTTTTTTTACGGGGACTTCCAGGCGCTGCACGACATCAGCCTGAAGCTGCACGACCGCCGCGTCACCGCCTTTATCGGCCCGTCGGGCTGCGGCAAGTCGACCCTGCTGCGCATTCTCAACCGCATCTACGAGCTCTACCCCGGCCAGGTCGCGACCGGCGAGGTGATCGTCGACGGCGAGAACATCCTGACGCCGGGACTCGACGTCAACCGGCTGCGGGCGAAGATCGGCATGGTGTTTCAGAAGCCGACGCCATTTCCGATGTCGATCTACGACAACATCGCCTTCGGCATCCGGCTTTACGAGCGCCTGCCGAAAAGCGAACTCGATGATCGGGTCGAGTCGGCGCTGCGCCGCGCTGCGCTGTGGGAGGAGGTCAAGGACAAGTTGCGCCAGAGCGGCCTCGGCCTCTCCGGCGGCCAGCAGCAGCGCCTCTGCATCGCCCGCGCGGTCGCCATCGAGCCGGAGATCCTGCTGCTCGATGAGCCCGCCTCCGCCCTCGACCCGATCTCGACCCAGCGCATCGAGGAGCTGATCGCCGAGTTGAAATCTGAATATTGCATTGCGCTGGTTACGCATAACATGCAGCAGGCAGCGCGCAGCTCGGATTACACTGCGTTTCTTTACTTGGGTACACTGATCGAGTTCGACGAAACCGAGCGGATCTTTACGCATCCGACGGAGCGACGGACCGAGGATTACATAACCGGCCGCTTCGGCTGACGGAGGATAAACCATGGCAGCCGAGCACATCATCAAGAGCTACGATGAGGAGTTGACGCGGCTCAACAACATCATCGTCGAGATGGGCGGGCAGGCGGAGAGCCAGCTTGCCGCCGCCATCGAAGCGGTCAACGAGCGCAACAGCCAGCTCGCCGGGCGCGTCATCGAGGGCGACGAGAAGGTCGACCAGCTGGAGCGCGACCTCGACAACCTGGCGATCCGCCTGCTGGCGTTGCGCCAGCCGATGGCGCGCGACCTGCGCGAGATCGTCGCCGCCTTGAAGATCGGCAGCGACCTCGAACGCATCTGCGATTATGCCGCCAACGTCGCCAAGCGCTCGATCGCCTTGACACAGACGCCGCCGCTGCGCCCGGTCCATTCCTTGCCGCAAATGGCGCATTTCGCACTGCTCGAAATCAAGGACGTCATCGACGCCTACGTCGCGCGCGACGCGGACAAGGCCTTCGGCGTCTGGCGGCGCGACGAAGAGCTCGACGAGATGTACGCGAACCTGTTCCGCGTCCTGCTCACCTTCATGATGGAAGATCCGCGCAGCATCGGCCCGTGCACGCATCTGCTGTTCATGGCCAAGAATATCGAGCGCATCGGCGACCACGCGACCAACATCGCCGAAAACGTCTATTACCTGGTGCACGGGGTGCCGCTGACCGAAGCGCGGCCGAAGGGCGACCGCTCGAGCCTCGAGATCGTTGCCCCCGCGGCCGCCTCCGACCGCCCCGGCGGGCAGGCCGAAGCCCGATGAAAGCACGCGTGCAGCCGCGCGTGCTTGTCGTCGAAGACGAGGCGCCGCTCGTCACGATGCTGCGCTACAACCTCGAGCGCGAGGGGTTCGCGGTCGACGAGGCCGCCGACGGCGAAGAGGCGCTCTTACGCATCGCCGAGCACCGACCGGACGCCGTGCTGCTCGACTGGATGCTGCCGCTGGTCTCCGGCCTCGAAGTGTGTCGCCAGATCCGCCGGCTGCCGGCGACGCGCTCGCTGCCGGTGATCATGCTGACCGCCCGCGGCGAGGAAGGTGACCGCATCCGCGGTCTCGACAGCGGCGCCGACGATTACATCGTCAAGCCGTTCAGCCCGAGCGAATTGGTGGCGCGGCTGCGGGCGGTGATCCGCCGCGCCCAGCCGAATGTCGCGGCCAACCTCTTGCACTACGCCGATGTCGCGATGGATTTGACTGCCTACCGCGTGACGCGGGGCGGCCGCCCGATCCATCTCGGCCCGACCGAATTCCGGCTGCTGCGCCATTTTTTGCAGCAGCCCGGTCGCGTCTTCTCGCGCGAGCAGCTGCTCGACGGCGTCTGGGGGCACGATTCGGAAGTCGAGATGCGCACCGTCGACGTGCATATCCGCCGCCTGCGCAAGGCGCTCAACGACAGCGGCGGCACGGATCTGCTGCGCACCGTGCGCTCGGTCGGCTACGCGCTCGACACGGTCGAGTGATCCGCGACCGCTAGGCTAGCCGATCAGCAGCGAGACCGGGATTATCAGCGCCGCCGCCTTGAGCGGCCAGATCCATCCCTCGCCATAGACGAGCGCGCCCAACAGGAGGGTGCACAAGAGCAGCGTCGCCTGGTGAAGGGTGGGCCGAAAGCGTCGTTCCATCGGCGCAGCATAGCATCGGCCGCGATGCCTGCCCAGGCGTCGGGACGTCGGCGCAGTCCGGCCATCCCGCTGGGGGGCGGTGGCTTGGCGGTGCTATAAAGCGCTGCCGAGTCGCACCGGGAAGGACGAAACCATGCGCAGCCTGTGGTCGAACAGCGATGCCGAGGCGATGGTCGCGCAGTGCGCGGCGGCCGGTTATGGGCGCGACATCGCATTGCGCGTCTACACCTCGCGGCTGCTGGGCGGCGACCGGCGGCTGGTGTTGCATGGCGGCGGCAATGTTTCGGTCAAAACCGTGCTGCCCGACCTCCTCGGCGAAGAGGCCGAGGTGCTGTGCGTCAAGGGCAGCGGCTGGGACATGGCAACGATCGAGCCGCCCGGGCTGCCGGCCGTGCGCCTCGCGCCGATCCGCAAGCTGCGGGCGCGCGACGCGCTGTCCGATGAGGACATGGTGAAGATCCAGCGCGCCAACCTGCTCGATCCCGGCGCCCCGAACCCGTCGGTCGAAACATTGCTGCACGCCTTTCTGCCGCAGAAATTTGTCGACCACACGCATGCGACGGCGGTGCTGAGCCTCGCCGACCAGCCGGAATCGGTAGAGCGCCTCGCCGATCTCTACGGGCCGCGCGTCGGCATCGTGCCCTACATCATGCCGGGCTTCCTGCTTGCCAAAAAGGCGGTGGAGATCTACGAGGCGGACCCCGCTGTCGAGGGCCTCATCCTCGTCAAGCACGGCATCTTCAGCTTCGGCGACGATGCGCGCGAGGCTTACGAGCGAATGATCGCGCTGGTGAGCCTTGCCGAGGAGCGCCTGGCGCGCGGCCGCCGCAACGTCTTCATGCCGGCGGCCCTGCCGTCCGCCGTGGCAACGGTGGCGCAGGTCGCGCCGATCGTGCGCGGCGCCTGCGCCCTGCCGGACCCGCACTCCGCCGCTCTCCACAAGCGCTTCGTGCTCGATTTCCGCGGCGGCCCGGCGGTGCGTAACTTTGTCGACGGCGCCGAGATGCTTCGCTACGGGCTGGCCGGCGTCGCCACCCCCGATCACACGATCCGCACCAAGAACTATCCGCTGATCCTGCCGCCGCCCGACGCCGACAAGCTTGCGGACTTCGCCGCCGCCGCGTGCCGGGAGGTCGACCGCTTCGTCGCCGAGTATCATGCCTATTTCGCTCGCCACAATGTTGGCCGAGGCAAGCGCCAGCTCGATCCCGCACCGCGAATTGTTCTGGTGCCGGGGCTCGGGCTGTTCGGGCTGGGCCGCACCGCCAAGGACGCGGCAATCGCCGCCGACCTCGCCGAAAGCTGGGTCGAGACGGTGACCGACGCCGAGGCGGTTGGCCATTTCGAGTCGCTCGCCGAGGCCGAGCTGTTCGAGATGGAATACTGGTCATTGGAGCAGGCGAAGCTCGGCAGCGCTGTCGAGAAGCCGCTAGCCGGCCAGGTCGCGGTGGTGACCGGCGGCGCCGGTACGATCGGACTCGCCACCGCCGACGCGCTGAAAGGCGCCGGCGCCGAGATCGCGCTGCTCGACCGCACCGGCAGCGGGGTCGAGATGGCGGCGGCGAAGCTGGGCGGCCTCGGAATCGTCGCCGACGTCACCGACAACGCGGCGGTCGCGGCCGCTTTCGATCAGATCGTCGAGCGCTTCGGCGGCGTCGACATCGTCGTCTCCAACGCCGGCGCCGCATGGCAGGGAAAGATCGGCGAGGTCGCCGAGGAGATCTTGCGCGACAGCTTCGAACTGAACTTTTTCGCCCATCAAACCGTCGCGCGGAACGCCGTGCGGATCATGCTGGCGCAACAGACCGGCGGCGTTCTGTTGTTCAACGTCTCGAAGCAGGCGCTCAACCCGGGCGCCGAGTTCGGTCCCTACGGCATCCCGAAGGCCGCGGCGCTGGCATTGATGCGGCAATACGCGCTCGATTACGGCACGCAAGGCATCCGCGCCAACGCCGTCAACGCCGACCGCATCCGCGGCGGGCTCTTGACGCGGGAGATGATCGCGGCCCGCGCCAGGGCGCGCGGCGTCAGCGAAGAGGACTATATGGGCGGCAACCTGCTGCACCGCGAAGTGACAGCCCAGGATGTCGCGCAGGCCTTCCTCGACCTCGCCTTGGCCAGGAGCACCACCGGCTCCTTCCTCACCGTCGACGGCGGCAACATCGCCGCCGCGCCGCGCTAGGTCAGGGTGATGGACCGGTAGGATGGGCGGAGCGCAAGCGAAGCCCATGCCGTAGCCGCCGATGATGGGCTTCGCTTTTGTTCAGCCCATCCTACAACCCGGACGGAAACTAACCCCTTCCGGGGTAGCTGACGGCCATGCCGGCGCGGACGTCCTGCTGGATGCCGTATTGCGGGAACGGATAGCGCAGGCCGTTTTTCGCCAAGGCCTCCATGCCGGCGATCGCCTTCGCCAGATAGTCCGGCGGCAAGGCCATCAGCATCTCGTCGTCGAGGACGCCGCCGTAGCGGCGCTCGGCGAAGCACGGGATCGACAGGCTCGGGGTGCGGGTCTTCAGCGCACGGCCCCATGAATCGGCGCAAGCCGACTCGCCGACGATGCTCCAGTCGAAGCGCTTGTAGCCCGACCATTGCAGCCCGTTGATGAAATAGATCATCGCGCCCGGGGTCGCGTAGAACAGCGCGATGTCGGGCGGGTCGAGCCGGCCGCTGGCTAATGGCGACAAGGCCAGCGCCTCGTATTGCCCGTCCGGCACGCATTCCATTGCCGCCTGGTGCGCGCTGGCGTCCTCTTCGCTGCTGTACCAGACGCCGACCATGTGCTTGCCGGAGCGCCAGGCGGCGTCCTTGGCGTTGCCGAGCCCGACGACAGCGCGGCACTGCGCGCCCACCAGATTGTCGGCGGTGACGCCGATCGTCCAGCCGAGCCGCGACGCCTGGCCGACGATCTGGTCGAGCGTGTGGACGTTCTGCGGGCGGCGGATGCGTGGGATCGCCTCCATCTCCTCCCGCTTCGCGAACAGCTTCATGCCGAAAACGAACGAGCGCAGCTTCAACAGGCGCTCGAGATCGTTCGACAGCTTGGCCCAATCCTCGGTCACCGGATGATCCTTTGCCGCAATCCACTCCGGTCATTGTGTCGCCAAAACCCGGGCGGCGCTATCCTCGCATCTTCGACAGGGAGGCAACCGATGGCCGGAATGCTGGATGGGAAGGTGGCGCTGGTGACGGGCGGCGGCGGCGGCATCGGCCGCGCGGCGGCGCTGGCGATCGTGCGCGAGGGGGCGAAGGTCG
>JBLMXS010000215.1:0-2556 GCA_050257895.1 Thiohalocapsa sp. | reverse complement strand
GCGATTGCGACGGTGACGGGGTGGTGACGATCGCCGAGCTCATCAGCGGCGTCAACATCGCCCTCGGCTCAGCCGACATCGGCGCGTGTCCGGCGTTCGACGCGGACGGCAGCCAGACGGTGACCGTCGACGAGCTCGTGCAGGGCGTGAACAGCGCGCTCGGCAATTGCCCCGCAGGCCACCCCTAGCTGTAACGGCCAAGTACGTTGTTCACCCGGGGACTCCTGGGGCAGAGATGTTGTGCCGCAACGTCAAAGCCCAGGAGGGAGACTCCCCGGATGAAGATTCATTCTAACGCGACGACCACGCCGAGAACGAGAGCGTTGATTGTGCAGTGCGTGGAGGGCCAGGGGTGGACGGTCGGGGCGACCGCGGCGGCGTTCCGCGTCAGTGTCCGGACGGTTGCGAAATGGCGGGCGCGCTGGCGGCGGGATGGGGTGAACGGATTGCAGGACCGCAGCTCGCGGCCGAGCCGCACTCCTCATCAAACGCAGGGGCGCCGCGAAGCGGCGATCCTGCGTCGCCGCCGCGCCCGGTGGACGATCCATCGCATTGCCACCGCCCTGCAGATGCCCCGCTCGACGGTGGGGGCGGTGGTCCGCCGCCATGGACTGGGCCGCCTGCCGCCGCTGACACCGCCGCCGCCCACGATCCGCTATGAATGGGCGCGGCCCGGCGAGCTGGTGCACGTGGACATCAAGGCCTTGGGGGCCATCGGCCGCATTGGCCATCGCATTCATGGCGATCGGCGTACCCGGGTGCGCGGCATCGGCTGGGAGCAGGTCCACGTGTGCATCGACGACGCCACTCGAATGGCCTACGTCGAGGTGCTGCCGACCGCGACGCTCGCCGATGCGGCCGGGTTCGTGCGCCGGGCGGTGCGCTGGTTTGCGCGGCGTGGGATCCGCATCGAGCGCCTCATGACCGACAACGGGTCGGCCTATCGGGCACGGGCGTTTGCCGCGCTCTGCACCGAACTCGGCATGCGCCACCTGCGCACCCGTCCCTATACGCCGCGCACCAACGGCAAGGCCGAGCGCTTCATCCAGACCCTGCTGCGGGAGTGGGCGTACGTCCGCCCCTATCGCTCTTCGGCCTGGCGCCAACGTGCCTTGCCGCGCTACGTGCAGCACTATAATCGCTCGCGACCGCACACGAGCCTCAACTACACCACACCTCTGGCCCGCCTTCGGACCCTCGCCGCATGAACAACCTACCTGGACTCGACATCTAGCGCGCCACGTCGAGGGCGCCGGCGATCAACCCCTCGACGGCGCGGCGCAGCGACGCCTTCTCGACCTTGCCGGTGCCGGTGCGGGGGACGGCGGCGGCGTCGACCACGAAGACGTGGCGGGGGACCTTGTAGCTGGCGAGCTCGGCGCGGCAGAACTCGCGCAGGGCGTCCGCGGTCGCGCTCTGGCCCGGTCGCAGGACGATCAGGGCGGCGATGTTCTCGCCGCGCACGGGATCGGGGACGCCGACGACGTGCGCGCTCTGCACCGCCGGGTGGCGGGCGAGCGCCTCCTCGACCTCGGCGGCGGCGACGTTGACGCCGGCGGTCTTGATCACGTCCTTGATGCGGCCGCCGAAATGCAGATTGCCGGCCTCGTCGAGCCAGCCGCGATCGCCGGTGCGGAAGAACCCCTCGGCGTCGAACGTCGTCGCGCGCGGCACGCGGTAGTAGCCTTCCATCAGGGTCGAGCCCTTGACCAGGATCTCGCCGCTGTCGCCGCCCGGCAGCGGGTGGCGCGTCTCCGGATCGGCGATGCGGATCTCCATGCCGGGCAGAGCGCGGCCGAAGGTGCCGGCGCGGATCGGCTCGGGGTCGTCGAAGCGCGCGGCGGTGACGCAGGTGGCGGTTTCCGACATGCCGTAGACGCCGATGGTCTGGTTGTCGGCGCCCATCAGGCGTGCCGCCTGGGCGTGGTAGGTGCCCTTGCGCAGCGCCAGGCGGCGGCGGGGGAAGTCGGGATGCTCGAGCAGCGGGCCGGCCTGATGCCAGCCGGCCATGATCGTGCAGCGCTCGGCCTCGAGCAGGGCCAGGGCGGAGGCGGGATCGACCACCTCCTGGAGGACGATCCGGCCACCGCCGGCGAGCGTCGCCAGCGCGCCGAGGATGAAGCCGCCGCTCCAGAAGAGCGGCATGTGGCCCCACCAGGCATCGGCCGGCGTCACCCCCAGGCACTCGGCGATGCGCCGTGCCGAGGCGGTGATGGCGGCGTGCGCGTGGACGACGGCCTTGGCCTGCGCGGTGGTGCCGGAGGTGAAGAAGATCGTCGCCAGGTCGGTCGGCGACACCGCGGCCTCGAGCGCGTCGAGCAGGGCGTCGTCGGCGTCGGCGGCGAGGTCGTTCCACCGCGGCAGGCCGGCGGCGCCGTCGTCGAGCAGCGCGACCCGGCGCAGGTTGGGCACCGCCGGATCGTGGAGCACGCCGCCGCCGAGGTTGCCGAGGCCGGGCGCGATTTCGAGCAGGCGGGCGTGGTAGTCGTGCTTGAGGAAACGCGGCACGGCGATGAGCGTCGCGATGTCGGCGTGGCCGAGCGCGTAGGCGATCTC
>JBLMXS010000214.1:0-4627 GCA_050257895.1 Thiohalocapsa sp. | reverse complement strand
CAACGATCTTGCCCCGTCGGCGCAACGCCGCCATCCTCGCGGACTATGGCATGGGCGCATTGCAGTGATCGCCAGGAGACAAAATGGTAGGCGGCAGCAGCGGGGGCGGTTTTGCCGACGGCGCCGAGCCGGGGGAACCCGGCAGCAACCGCGCCTTCGGCTGGACGGTCGGCGGCGTGATGATCGCGATCGGCGCCGTGAAGGCGTGGCGGGCGGCAACGCCGACCATGCTGGCGGCCTCGCTCATCGCATTCGGCGTGGTGCTGGTGCTGCTGGCATTCGCCGCGCCGGCCCATCTGACATTGCTCAACCGGCTGTGGCGGCGCCTCGGCCTCGCGATGGCCGCCGTCGTCAATCCTCTCGTCGTGGCATTGTTGTTCATCATCGTCGTGACCCCAATGGCGATGGTGATGCGCCTGCTCGGGAAGCGGCCGCTGCAGCTGCGTCCCGACCCCGCCGCCACCACCTATTGGATAGCAAGGGATCAGCGCATATCTCCGCCGGCCAGCATGCGGCAGCAGTTCTGAGTCGGGAGCGGAGAACGGGGATCGGACGGGTGAGCAGCAACCCGGCATTCTATTTCGGCAACGCCGGGCGCGACCAGGTGCGCGGCAGCGGCTGGTTCATCGGGCAGTTCGTCCCGCCGGCGCTGGGGCTGCGGCATCAGGACGACGTCGAGATCAAATGGCAGGTACACCCCGATGGGGATGCAAGGCCGCAGGCCTGGGCCACCGGCCACGCGACGACGATCTCCGTGCTGATCCGCGGCTGCCTGCGCGCCACCTTCGAGATCGGCGAGACGCCGCAGACCGTGGTGCTCGAGAGGGAAGGGGATTACGTCATCTACTCGCCGCAGACCGTGCATACGTGGCAGGCGGTCGGCGAGACGGTCGTCCTGACCGTGCGCTTCCCGTCGGTCGAGGTCTGGCAGGCGGCGAAGGCCGCCGACGCCGCGCGCCGGTGATGACTCGTCGCAGGGAAGCGCTGCCGCACTGGCAGAAAACCGCGCTGCAGCTGCCGCAGTTGCTTATGGCCGATGCCGGGGAAGTCTGCTAAGCCGTTGCTCGGGATGCGGTCTTAGGGACGCGAGGATTTTGCCGGCGCAAGCCGGAACGAGCAGCGGATGATTGTCGATTTGCGTTTGTGTGCCTGCGGCAGCGGATTGCGGCTGGCGCGCTGCTGCCAGATGGATTTCTCGCTGGTGCCGCCGGCCGCGGCCAGCGCGCCGCTCCTGCAGAATGTGCAGCGCGCCGCCGAGCGGCAGGCGCAGGGCGCGGTCGAGGAGGCCGAGCGGCTGTGCCTCGAGGTCCTGGAGCTGGCGCCGACCCAGCTCGACGCACTGTCGCTGCTCTACCGCATCCGCAAGGCGGCCGGCCAGGAGAACGCGGCGCAGGTGCTGCTGCGGCGCATCGTGCAGCTGCACCCCAATACGCTGTGGGCGACGCACGAGCTCGTGCTGCTGCTGTTCGCCAAGGGCGCCATCGCCGAAGCGGAATTGCATGCCCGCAACGCCGTCCGCATCGCGCCGGAAAACCCGCAGTCGCACAATTTGTTGGGCATGATCCTGACCGAGGCCAACCGGCCGCAGATCGGCGAATACCATTACCGCAAGGTGATCGAGCTGACGCGGGCGCGCGACCCGATCGTCCTCGCCAACCTCGCGTGGAACCTGCGCAACCAGGGCCGCATGGCGGAATCGCGGGCGCTGTACGAGGAGGCGAGCGGCGCGGGCCCCAATGTCGTGCAGACCTGGCTCGGCTGGGCGCGCCTCGAAGAGGCCGACCGCAATATCGAGCGCGCCGGCGAACTGCTCGATCGCGCCGAGCAGTTGATGCCCGCCAACGCCAGCATCAGGCTGACGCGAGCGGTGCTGTGCGGCCGCGCCGGCGCCTACCAGCAGGCGCTGGCGATCCTCGATGCGATAGCGCCGGCGCCGGTGGAGGCGCAGGCGCAGGCGGCGGCCGCCGGCGGCGGCTTGGGGCCGAATGAGCTGCTGGAAAAGGGCCGCCTGCTCGACCGCCTCGGCCGCTACGAGGAGGCCTTTGCCGCCTTTAGCGACGGCAAGCAATTGGCGCGTGAGGTCACCGGGCTCGCCTATATGGAGGAGCACGCGCAGCAGCTGGCGGCGCGGCTCAAGGGTTTCTTCACCGAGACCCGCCTGGCAATCCTGCCACGGGCGACGCCGCGGCCGGGGACGCCGCAGCCGATCTTCATCCTCGGCTTCCCGCGGTCGGGGACGACCTTGGTCGAGCAGACGCTGTCGGCGCATCCGCACATCTGCGCCGGCGACGAGTTGCCGTTCGTCAACGAGATCACCGAGGCGATGGTGCGGGTCCTCAACAGCCCGCTCGGTTATCCCGAGGCGCTCGCCGAATTGTGGATGGGCGACCGCCGGCACGGCCTCGACGAATTGCGCGACTATTACCTCGAACGGGTCCGTCAGCTCGGCATCGTCGAGGACGGCGCCATCTGGTTCACCGACAAGATGCCGCTCAACGAGACCCATCTCGGGCTCATCGCGCTGATATTCCCCGGCTCGCCGTTGATCCATGTGCTGCGGCATCCGCTCGACGTCGTGCTGTCGACCTTCTCGAACCACCTGACGCACGGCTTCTACTGTTCGTACGCGCTTGAAACCGCAGCCCGCCACTACGCGCTGACGATGGACCTCGTCGAGCATTACCGCGGCCAGATGACATTGCGCTACCTACCGATCCGCTACGAGGACATCGTCGCCGACCAGGAGGGGGCAATCCGCCGCATGCTGGACTTCATCGGCGAGAAATTCGACGAGCGCTGCCTCGCCTTTCACGAGAACCGCCGCTACGCCCGCACGGCGAGCTACGCGCAGGTCACCGAGCGGCTCTACGACCGCTCGCGCTACCGCTACCGGCATTATCGCCGGCAGCTGGAGCCGGCGGCGGCGATCCTCGAACCGCTGATCAACCGCCTCGGGTATCCACTTGACTGAGCCGGAGAAAGAAGCCGCCGCGCCGGTCCCGGAGATTCCGGTCGGGGCGGTCCCGGCGGCGGCGGCCCAAGCGATCCCGGCAATCCCCGCGATGCCGGCGCCGGCGGCGGCGGATCCGATCGCGCCGCTGATGCGGCTGGCGACCGAGCACGAACAGGCCGGGCGGCTGGCCGAGGCCGAGCGCGTGCTGCGCCAGGTGCTGGCCGAAGCCGGCGAGCATCACCCCGCGCTCCACCTTTCCGGCATCGTCGCTTTCAAGCAGGACCGCATTGCGGACGCGGCGCGGCTGATGGAGCGCTCGATCGCGTTGGCACCGCTGCAGGCGCTCTACCACCGCAACATCTGCGAGATCTACCGGGTGCTGGGGCGCCTCGACGAGGCGCTGGTGGCCGGTCGCCGCGCCGCCCAGCTGGCGCCGGAGGACGTCCACTGCTATCACAATCTCGGCGTCCTGCATTACCACCGCCTCGAGCTCGACGACGCGATCGCCTGCGGCGAGCGCGCATTGGGCATCGACCCGAATTTCCCCGGCGCGCATTTCGGCATCGCCGAAGCCTCGCTGCTGCGCGGCGACTTCGCGCGCGGCTGGGAGGAATACGAATGGCGCATGAAGCTCGGCAATGCGCCGCCGCTCTTGCCGCCGACCGATCGCCCGCATTGGGACGGCAGCCCGCTCGGCGACGGCACCTTGCTGCTGATCGCTGACCAGGGCTATGGCGACGTCATCCAATTCTGCCGCTACATTCCGTGGGCGGCGAGCCGCTGCCCTGAGATCGCGATCGCCTGCAGCGGCGAGCTGCATGCCGTTATCCGGCAGCAGCCGGGTTTCGGCACGCTGTTCGATCATTGGGAACGGGGGCCGCAATTTGCCGCCTATTGCCCGCTGTCAGGCTTGCCGCGCCTGGCGGGAACCCGCAGCGACACGATCCCGGCGACGATCCCCTATGTGCGCGCCGATGCGGCGAAGGCGGCGGGCTGGGAGAAGCGGCTCGACGCGCTGCTGCCGCCCGGCTATCGCCGTATCGGCATCGTGTGGGCCGGGCGCCCGACGCACCACAACGACCGCAACCGCTCCACGACCCTGGCCGCCTTCGCGCCGCTTGCCGAGATCCCCGGCGTCGCGCTGGTGTCATTGCAGAAAGGGGCGGCACAGGCACAGATCGGCAGCTACTGGGGGCGCGCGCCGCTGATCAATCTCGGGCCGGAATTGCGCGATTTCGGCGATACGCTGGCGGTTCTCGACGGCCTCGAGCGTGTGGTTGTCGTCGACACCTCGGTCGGGCACCTGGCCGGCGCCATGGGCAAGCCCGCCTCGGTGATGCTGCCATATGCGCCGGATTGGCGCTGGCTGCTCAACCGCGCCGACACGCCGTGGTACCCGAGCTTGCGGCTGTTCCGGCAAGGGCCGGAGCGCCGCTGGGAGCCAGTGATCGCGGCGATCGTCGAAGAGCTCACAACCGCACCGCTGGGCCGACACTAACATATCTTTAGGTTGAGATTCCGCCTTGCAAAGGCGTGGCGTGCTGATACGCTCGCGGTGGGCTAATCGCTGCTAATGATCGGACGGCGCGGGTGGCACATTGGTGCGGCGGTTGCGGCTGCTGAGCGAGGAGGGAAGGGGATGTCGGTGCAGGAGACGAGTTTTGATCCGATCCA
>JBLMXS010000213.1:0-3722 GCA_050257895.1 Thiohalocapsa sp. | reverse complement strand
CCGCAGACCAACGTCATCGACGTGCATGTCAGCCGGCTGCGGCAGAAAATCGACAAGAATTTCGAGCGGCCGCTGCTTCACACCGTGCGCGGGGCGGGCTATTGCCTGCGCACCGGCGACTAGACTCACTCAGTAGAATCACATTGTGACGGCACCCATCCCATCCGCAGTTCCGGCGAAAGCCCGGACCTGTCGCTCATCCGAAAGGCCGATGCAAGAATGGATCCAGGCTTCAGCTGGGATGGCGGCGTCGGCTAGTCGCCGGCCCAACAGCCGGACGACGCCATTCTTGCGAGCGGCGCCGCGGATGGTGCGGACGCACGCCTTTCGCCTTGCCGGGCTCTATCTGCTTGTCTTTATCGTGTCGGTGATCGGCGTCCTGTTCTTCGTCTACTGGGCGAGCGCCGATTTCGTCGAGCGCCAGACCGAGGCGACGCTCGACGCCGAGGTGACGGGCCTGGCGGAGCAATACGCCCAGCGCGGGCTCAGCGGCCTGGTGCAGATTGTCGCCGCGCGCAGCGCCGGCGACCGCGGCGATGGCATGCTCTACCTCGTGACGAATCGCGATGGGCGCCCGCTCGCCGGCAACATCCGGGGCTGGCCGGCCGGGGTGCCGGCCCGCCCCGGTCCGCTGTCGTTTCGCGTCGAGGTGCCGGAGCCCGGCCGCAACGCGACGCATCCGGCGCAGGGCGTCCTGTTCGTGATCCCCGACGGCTATCGCCTCCTGGTCGGGCGCGACATCAGCGACGCCTCCGATTTCCGCGACCGCATCCGCACGACGTTGTGGTGGTCGGGGCTGGGGGCGCTCGGCATCGGGCTGGTCGGCGGCACGCTGATGAGCCGCAACATGCTACGGCGGGTCGAACAGGTGAACCGCACCGCCGAGCGGGTGATGGCCGGCAACCTGTCGGACCGGGTGCCGCGCCGCGGCAGGGGCAATGACAGCGGCGACGAGTTCGACCAGCTGGCCGACAACCTGAACGGCATGCTCGACCAGATCGAGCGGCTGATGAGCGGCATGCGCGAGGTGACCGACAACGTCGCCCACGATCTGAAGACGCCGTTGTCGCGGCTGCGGGCGCGGCTCGAACTGGCCTTGCTCGGCCGCCGTGACTGCCCGGCCGACGCAACCATGCAGCGCGAGGCGATCCGCGCCGCGATCGAGGAGGCCGACCGGCTGCTCGCGACGTTCAACGCGCTGCTCAGCATCGCCGCCGCCGAGGCCGGCGCCGGGGCGGCCGCTGACGAGCCGCTCGATCTCGGCGCGGTTGCCCGCGGCGTCGTCGAACTTTACGAGCCGGCGGCCGAGGAGAAGGGAGTCGCGCTCCGGCTCGACAACGAGCCCGGCGTCAGGATCCGCGGCGACCGCCACCTGCTGTCGCAAGCGATCGCCAACCTGCTCGACAATTCGTTAAAGTACGGGATTGCGCCGGACGGCAACAACCCCGGCGGCGACCTCACGATTGCCGTGCGGTGGCGCGACGGGCAGGCGGTCATCGAGGTTGCCGATCGCGGTCCCGGCATTGCCGGCTCCGACCGCGACAGCGTCTTTGACCGCTTTGTCCGGCTCGAGCCCAGCCGCAGCACAGAAGGCAACGGCCTCGGCCTCAGCCTCGTGCGGGCCGTAGCGCGGCGCCACGACGCCGTCGTGACGCTTGAGGATACTCAGCCCGGAGCCGTGCCTCCGGGCCTCACGGTGCGCATCGAATTTCCGGCATGGCGCACGTCGATCTAAGCGATCTCGCAGCCGTCGTCGTCGCCGGCGACCTCGCTGCGGTGCCCCGGTCGCGGCCGTTCGCTGCGCCCGGCATCGATCCGGCGCGCGGTTGCGGCAATCATCTCGCGGAAGCCCTGCGAGTCATACCCGGCGCTGCGCAGCACCGTCGCCATGACCTCGTCGTCGAGCAGATCTTCGAGGCTCGGCTCGTAGCGGCAGCATTCTGCGGTAGCGGCCATGCTCCCCTCCTTGCCTGCGGAATTGTACGGACGATCGGCGGCAAGCGTGTCCGCAATATGACGCGGGCTCGGAATTTTCGCGGCAAATTGACAATAAAGGTGTCTCAATTGACGCTGAGGTCGAAGCGTACTGCGCCGCCGCGGAACACGCGATGATCGCGGCGCTCGCTGGCCGGCTGGTCGAGTTCGCGCGGCGCAAGGCCGCCGCCGTCGCGCTCGCCGTGCTGCTGCTGTCATTGGCGGGCGGCGCCTACACCGCGCTGCATCTCGGCATAAACACCGATATCGAGCGCATGTTGCCGACCGATGTCGGCTGGCGGCGCGACGAACTGGCGCTCGACCGCGCCTTTCCGCAGAACATCGACCTGCTCGTCGTCGTCATCGACGGCGACACGGCCGATATCGCCGACCGCGCAGCGGCGCAGCTGGCGGCGCGGATGGCGGCCGAGCCTGATGTGTTCCGGTACGTGCGGCGCCCCGACGGCGGGCCATTTTTCGACCGCAACGGGCTCCTTTTCCTGTCGGTGTCCGAGTTGGAGGCGATGTCCGACAAGCTGATCGCGGCGCAGCCGCTGATCGGCAGCCTCGCCGGCGACCCCAGTCTCCGCGGCCTGTTCGACACGCTGGCGCTGTTCGTTTCGCATGCGTCGGACGATCCGGATGCGGTGCGGCGCTTGACCCCGACGCTTGCCGCCATCACCGATTCGGTCGAGGCGGCGCTGGCCGGCCGTTCGGAGCCGATCTCGTGGCAGCGGCTGATGACGGGCCGGGCCGCCAAGCCGCGCGAGCGGCGCCGCTTCGTGCTGACCCGCCCGGCGCTCGATTTCGCCGCGCTCGAGCGCGGCGCGCGGCCGCTCGACGAGGTCCGGGGCCTTGCCCATGAGCTCGCACTCGACCCGGCGCACGGCGTCAGGGTGCGGCTGACCGGTTCGGTGGCGCTCAACGACGAGCAATTCGCGACGCTGCGCGAGGGAGCGCTGCGCTCGACCATCACCTCGGTGGTGCTGGTCTGCACCATCCTGTTCGCGGCCTTGCGCTCGGTGAAGCTGGTCGGCGCGATTCTCGCCACGCTGGCGGCGGGGCTGATGCTGACCTCTGCGTTTGCGGCGCTGGCGATCGGTTCGCTCAACCCGATCTCGGTCGCCTTCGGCGTGCTGTTTGTCGGGCTGGCGGTCGATTTCAGCATCCAGTTCAGCGTCCGCTACCGCGACTATCGCCACCGGCTGGGGACGCTGCCGGCGGCGTTGCGCGTCGCCGGCGCGACGATCGGCCCGGCGCTGATGCTCGCCGCCGGCGCCACCGCGATCGGGTTCTTTGCGTTCGTGCCGACCGAATACACCGGGATTCGCGAGCTCGGCTGGATCGCCGGGGCCGGCATGATGATCGGGCTGGCGCTCAATTTGTTGCTGCTGCCGGCGCTGTTGGCGCTGCTGCGGCCGCGCGGCGAGCGGGAGCCGATCGGGTTCCGCCGCGCCGCCCGGCTCGACCGGCTGCTGCTCGGGCGGCGGCCCTGGGTCATCGCCGCGGCGGCCGGCCTTGCGATCCTCTGCATCGCGGCGCTGCCCTTGGTCAGGTTCGATTTCGATCCGCTCAACCTGAAGGACCCGCACAGCGAAGCGGTGATGACGGCGCGCGACCTGATGCGCGACCCGACGACAACCCCCTACACGGCCGAGATCCTGGCGCCGTCGCTGGAGGACGCTGAGCGGCTTGGCGACCGGCTCGGCAAGCTTCCCGAGGTCGCGCATGCGGTGACGGCGGCGAGC
>JBLMXS010000212.1:0-7319 GCA_050257895.1 Thiohalocapsa sp. | reverse complement strand
TCATCAGGCTGCAGAAAAACACGATCCACAACAGGATCGTGCGCATCGCATAGCCCTCGCCGAACAGCATCCTGATCGGGTTGCCGACGGCGCGATCGACCTGGCCGGAAGGGGCGCCGTGCGCAATGTCGAGGCGCTGCAGCAGGGCCTGGTCGCGCGGCGACAGAGTGGCCCGGCCGGCCAGGAAGCGCGGCGACTCGGGGAGCCACAGCGCCATCACGACCAGCAAGGCGAGCGGGAAGACGCCGCCGATCACGAAGATGATCGGCCAGCCGAAGCCGAGATGCAGCAACAGCGCGACGATCTGGCCGCCGACAAAGCCGCCGAGCGGCGCCCCGGTGAAGGTCACCATGATCATCGTTGCGCGCAGCCGCTGCGGCGTGTAGTCGCCGGTCAGCGCCGTCGTGCCGGCAAAGCCGCCGGCGATCCCGAGCCCGGTGAAGAACCGCGTCGCCGCCAGGAATTCGAGCGAATGCGAAAAGGAGCTCGCCAGCGATGCCAGCCCGAAGATCGCGATGCTGATCATCAGCAGCGGTTTCCTGCCGAAGCGGTCGCCGATCGGCCCGGCGAGCAGCGCCCCGACCAGCACGCCGACATTCGACCACAGGAAAGCGAGCGCGAAGGCGCGCGGCGCGATCCCCCAGGCATGCGTCAGCGACGGGACGGCCCAGCCGATCGAGCCGACATCGTAGCCGTCGCACATCTGGATCAGCGTGCAGATCGCCGCGACGCGGATCTGCAACCCGCCGAGGGGCTGGTTCTCCAGGCTGTGTTCAGTCGCCGATACGAACGTCTCCGCCATCTCCTCGCCCTCACATTTTTTCGTCGGCACCCACCCCGATGCCGATCGCTGGAAGTCTTCCGGTGTTGCATTTCTGCGCGGCCTGCGCAAGCCTCCGATCGGCCGTGGGAACGCGGCTCAAGCCAACTCACCATTCATGTTATTGCGAGGAGCGCAGCGACGAAGCAATCTCGGCGGGCAGGCGCAGACAAGCTGGCGAGATTGCTTCGCTTCGCTCGCAATGACACTTCTTGTACTGGAGCAGCCCGATGACCGTCCGTCCGCCCGCCGAAATCGGCATGTCGCTGGAGGAGGTCGACACGCCGGCCCTGATCGTCGATCTCGACGCCTTCGAGCGCAATTTGCGCCGCCTCGCCGAGCGCGTCGCGGCCACCGGAGTGCGCCTCAGGCCGCACGCCAAGACGCACAAATGCCCGGTCATCGCATTAAAGCAGATGGCGCTCGGCGCCGTCGGGGTGTGCGTACAGAAGGTCAGCGAAGCCGAGGCGATGGTCTATGGCGGCGTCAGCGACGTCTTGGTGACCAACGAGGTCGTCGGAAGGCAGAAGCTGCGCCACCTGACGGCCTTGGCGCATACCGCGCGGATCGGGGTGTGCGTCGACGATCCGGCGCAGATCGCCGACCTCGAAGCCGCCGCCGCCGAGGCCGGCGTCGACTTGCCGGTGCATGTCGAGATCAACATGGGCGGCAACCGCTGCGGCGTCGAGCCGGGCGAGCCGGCATTGGCCTTGGCACGGCTCGTCGAGGACCAGAAGCACCTGCGCTTTGCCGGCCTGCAGGCCTATCACGGCTCGGCGCAGCATCTGCGCGGCTGGCAGGAGCGGCAACAGGCGATCAAGAGCGCGGTCGACAAGGCGGCGATGACGCGCGACCTTCTGGCGGCCAACGGCATCGCCTGCGACAACATCACCGGCGCCGGCACCGGCACCTTCGAGATCGAGGCGGCAAGCGGCGTCTATACCGAGCTGCAGTGCGGCTCCTACATCTTTATGGACGCCGATTACGGCCGCAACCTCGACCGGGACGGGGCCCAGACGCGCGCCTTCGAGCCGTCACTCTTCGTCTGGGCGACGGTGATGAGCCGGCCGACGCAGGAGCGCGCCATCGTCGATGCCGGCCTCAAGGCGCTCGCCTTCGATTCCGGGCCGCCTTTGGTATGGGACGAGCCAGCCGCGACCTACGAGCGCGCCTCCGACGAGCACGGCCGCCTCGCCATTGCCGGCGCCACCAACCGCCTCCACCTCGGCGACAAGCTAAAGCTCGTCCCCGGCCACTGCGACCCCACCGTCAACCTCTACGACTGGTACGTCGGCATCCGCAACGACCGCGTCGAAAGCCTCTGGCCCATCACCGCGCGCGGCGCGGTGTATTAGCCTAGTACACGCCCTTGAGCGGGGTCGTTTCGCGGCGCGGGGGCGTGGCGGCGGCCCCGCTGTCGCCGCTGCTCAACAGCTTTGCGGCGAGGCTCTGGGGGCCGACTTCCTGTGTCGGATCTGGCCCTACCGTGCCGGAGAGTCCGCCTGCCGGCACCCTGAGCGAGGCGGCGGCCTGCTTGCCGGGCTCGCCGGGGCCGGCGGTGTCGATGACCCTGCGGGCCTTTTCGGCGGCCGTCACGTCCTGCGGCCGCGGCGCGCCGGGCTGCGGCGGGCGCAGGTCGAAATCGGGCGGGAGCGTCAACGGCGCGCGCGATTCGACCGCGAACTCGTCGGGCCCGACATTGTCCATGCCCATGGCGCGGCGCATGCCGCTGCAGCCCGGCAGCATCAGCATCAGGCCGAGCCCGAGGCAGAGCAGCGCCCGGAGCGGGCGGCAGGATCGCCTCCTGCGGCGTCCATCTGCGCGGCGGTCACAGGCGCTCATCGCGAGAGATCTTCCCTGCCGTTGGCATCCGGCGTCGTGCGCCGCAATCGCAGGCCGTCCAGCAACATCGCCGCCACCCCCAGGCAAATGGCGCTATCGGCTAGATTGAAGGCCGGCCAATACCACGAGCCGGCATGGAAATAAAGAAAGTCGACGACGGCGCCGAAGCGCAAGCGATCGATAACATTACCGACGGCGCCGCCGATGATCAGCCCGATAGCGACCGCGAGAAACAGGGTGCGCACGCGGCGCAGCCAGAGAATCAGCAGCACGATGATGACGGCCGCAGCGAGCGAGAAAATCAGCGAACTGCCGCCCGTGCGATTCATCAGGCCGAAGCTGATGCCGCTATTGCAGGTCAGCACGAGGTCGAGAAACGGCGTCACGACTTGGCGGTGGCTGGCGCAGGCGACTTCGCCGAAATGCCGCAGCAGCGCCGTCTTGCTCGCCTGGTCCAAAACGACGGTGAGCCCAGCCACCGCCAGACCGCGCCCCACCATCATCCCGCCGGTGCGGCAGCAGCGGCGGGAAAGGCGCTGCGGTCGATCACGTCGGCGCAGCGACGGCAGAGATCGTCATGGCCCGCGACGTGCCCGACTTCCGGCAGGACGCGCCAGCAGCGCTCGCAGCGCTCGCCTGCGGCCGGCCGCACGACGACGCCGATGCCGGCGATTTCGGGCAGCGTGAACGCCTCGGTCGGCGGCGCCGCGACCGTCACGCTCGCGGCCGAGGTGATGCACAATTCGGCGAGATCGACGCCGCGCAGCAACGCCGCCAGGTCCGGCGGCACGAACACCTCGACCGCCGCCTGCAGGCTCGAACCGATGCGCTTGGCGGCGCGCTCCAGTTCGAGGCCGCCGGTGACGACACGGCGCAAGTCGCGCAGCGCCGCCCAGCGCTCGGCCAATGACGGATCGTGCCAGCCGGCCGGCAGTTCGGGAAACAGCTGGAGGTGGACGCTGTCGCCCGGCCGCTCGCCGTGCCGCGCCAGCCACGCCTCCTCGGCGGTGAAGCACAGGATCGGCGCCAGCCAGCGGACGAGGCAGTCGAAGGTGTGGTCCATCACGGTGCGCGCTGCGCGCCGGGCGCGGTCGTCGGCGGCGTAGCAATAGAGCCGGTCCTTGCGGATGTCGAAATAGAACGCCGACAGGTCGACCGCGCAGAAATTGTGCAACGCCGTGAACATCGCATGGAAATCGTAGTCGGCGATCGCCTGACGCACGGCGAGGTCGAGCTCGGCCAGGCGGTGCAGGACCCAGCGCTCCAGTTCCGGCATCTCGGCCGCCGGCACCGCCTCCGCCGGCTGGAACCCGTCGAGCGCCCCCAGCAGGTAGCGCAGCGTGTTGCGCAGGCGGCGATAGGCTTCGCTCATGTGCTTCAGGATCTCGGGCCCGATGCGCAAATCCTCGGCGTAATCGGAGGCGACGACCCACAGGCGCAGGATGTCGGCACCGCTTTGCTTCATCACGTCCTGCGGCGCGATGACGTTGCCGAGCGATTTCGACATCTTGCGGCCCTGCTCGTCGAGCACGAAGCCGTGCGTCAGCACCGCCTCGTAAGGCGCGCGGCCGCGCGTGCCGCAGCTTTCGAGGAGCGAGGAATGAAACCAGCCGCGGTGCTGGTCGGAGCCTTCGAGATAGAGCGAAGCCGGCCATTGCAGCTCGGGCCGCTGCTCGAGCACGAAGGCGTGCGTCGAGCCCGAATCGAACCACACCTCGATGATGTCGGTGACCTTGTCCCACTCGGCGGCGGCGTACTCGTTGCCGAGGAAGACTGCGGCGTCGGTCAGGTACCAGGCGTCGGCGCCGTCGCGCTCGATCGCCGCGGCGACGCGCTCGACAACGACCGGATCGCGCAGCGGCTCACCGGTCTTCTTGCTGACGAAGACCGGGATCGGCACCCCCCAGGCGCGCTGCCGCGAGACGCACCAGTCCGGCCGCTCGGAGACCATCGCATGAATGCGATTGCGGCCCTGCGGCGGGATCCAGCGCGTCTCGTCGATCGCCGCCAGCGCCTTCTCTCGCAGATCGTTAGCCGCCATCGAGATGAACCATTGCGGCGTGTTGCGAAAGATCAGCGGCGCCTTCGAGCGCCACGAATGCGGGTAGGAATGTAAGAGCGTGCCGCGGGCCAAGAGCCCGCCCGCCGCCTCGACCGCGGCGATGACCGCGGGGTCGGCATCGCCCGGCTTGCCGTCCAACCGGTAGACGCATTTACCGGCAAACAATGGCACCTGCGGCAGGTAGACCCCGTCCGGCCCCACCGTATCCGGCACCGGCAGCCCGTTCGCCTGGCCCAGCTCCCAGTCGTCAGCGCCGTGCCCGGGGGCGATGTGGACAAGCCCGGTGCCGGTATCGGCGGCGACGAAATCGGCGGCCAGCAGCGGCACCTCGAAATCGTAGCCCTGCCCGTGCAGCGGATGCCGCGCCAGCGTTCCGGCGAGGGCCGAGCCCGGCAGCACGTGCAGCACGGTATGCCGCTCGATCCCGGCTTTTTGGCACAAATCCTCAACCAGCGGCAACGCCACCAGCAGCTTCTCGCCAAGTTGCTGCGGCCCGAGATACGGCACCGCGCGGCTCTTCTCGGCCACCACGTCGACCTGGATCACCGCATATTCAAGCTCGGCGGCAAAGGCGATGGCGCGGTTGCCGGGCAAGGTCCACGGCGTCGTCGTCCAGATGATTGCGGCGGCGTCGGCCAGCGCCGGCAGGCTCGGCCGGGTGATCGGGAAGCGCACCCACACCGTGTTCGAGCGATGGTCGTGGTACTCGACCTCGGCCTCGGCGAGCGCCGTCTGCTCGACGACCGACCACAGGACCGGCTTCGCCCCCTTGTAGAGGCCGCCATTGACCAGGAACTTGCCGATCTCGCGAACGATCTGCGCCTCGGCCGCAAAGCTCATCGTCAGATACGGGTTGTCCCAGTCGCCGACGACGCCGAGCCGCTGGAACTGCGCCTTCTGCACCTCGACCCAGTGCGCCGCGAAGTCGCGGCATTCCTGGCGGAACTGCTGTAACGGCACGCTGTCCTTCGACTGCTTTTTGGCGCGGTATTTCTCCTCGACGATCCATTCGATCGGCAGGCCGTGGCAGTCCCAGCCGGGGACGTAGGGCGCATCCTTGCCGCTCATCTGCTGCGCCCGGTTGATGACGTCCTTGAGGATCTTGTTCAGCGCATGCCCGAGATGGATGTCGCCGTTGGCGTAGGGCGGCCCGTCGTGCAGCACGAACTTCTCGCGGCCGTGCGCGACTTCGCGCAGCTTCTTGTAAAGGCCCATTTGCTGCCAGCGGGTGACGAGCTTGGGTTCGAGCTGCGGCAGACCGCCGCGCATCGGGAAGGCGGTCTTCGGCAGGAAGACGGTCGGACGATAATCCGTCGGCATGGTCAGCCCCGGTGTGGGTGCGGCAACGCGAAAAACTCAGCCCCGATCCTCAGCCGAGGATCGGGCCGCTAATTCGCCGTATCCGCAACGGGCTCGCCAGCATGGCGGCAGATATAGCAGCGCCAAGACGGGAATTCGAGAGGCTTTCGCGGGTCCTGTGCCGGCTGCCCAACCGCAGTTCCGGGCTGCGCCGGACCTTCGTCTAGGCCCTGTACCCATGAACCGGGGCCGTCCACGATGTGATAGACTTCGCGGCGGCACAAAAGTCGGAGGCATTCAGGTGAGGCGCCGCGATTTTTTCGCATTTTTTTACGCCTCGACGGCGGCATGGCCAGCTTGGGCGCAGGCGGGGATGAGTCGATACCGGATCGCAATGCTGCAACCGGCGGGTCGCGCCGGGGACTGGCGCAAGTGGCCCGTAGGGTCGGCCTTCTCTTCGGAACTTCGCCGGTTGGGCGACATCGAGGGCCAAACCCTGCTGATCGAGGACTTCAGCGCCGAGGGACAGGTTGGCCGCTACGTCGATCTGGCGCGTCGGGTGGCAGCCGCGAACCCAGACGTGATCGTTGTCATCGGGAACGAGCTTGTGCCGGCGGTGCTGTCGGCCAACCGCAAAATACCGGTCGTTGCGGGTATGGGCTACGCCGTGGAACTTGGCTTCGCGAAGAGCCTGTCGCATCCCGGCGGCAACCTAACCGGAGTCAACGTCTACGACGTCGAGACCAATGGAAAGCTGCTGCAACTCCTGGCGGAGGCGGTCCCTTCGGCAGCGCGGGTCGGGGTGCTGAGCACGGCGACGACGACGTTTGATGTGTATCGGGCCTCACTCCGCGATTACGCCCCTAAATTAGGGCTTTCGCTGATCGCGCCGGTGCTGCGCGACAGCACGCCGTCGGAGATCGAGCGCGGCTTTGCAGAACTCGCCCAGCGCCACGCGGACGCGCTTTTGATCCCTCCAGAGGTGACGTTTTTGGGACGTATCCCGCTGATCGTCCGTCTCGCTGCGGAGCACCGCCTGCCAGCGATGTACCCGTTCCCCCCCTTCAGCGCGGCGGGCGGACTGATGGCCTATACCTTTGACCCGGCAGAGGAAGGGCGGTATCTCGCCGAGGACGTGCACCGAATCCTGCGTGGCGCCAAGCCTGGCGACATCCCGATCTATCAGTCCACCCGGTTCAGGTTGACGCTCAACCAGAACGCCGCCAAGGCCATCGGCTTCGCCTTTCCGCCGGAAATACTGGCGCGCGCCGACGAGGTCATCGAGGAAGGCAACCC
>JBLMXS010000211.1:0-10412 GCA_050257895.1 Thiohalocapsa sp. | reverse complement strand
GTGAACTGAAACAGGCGTTCGAGAGCGAGATACAGCGAGGCAGCGCTGCGCAGTTCATCGAGGCCAAGCTCGCGGAGCGCGACGCGCGCCATATCAGGGTCGGCGACAGCCGCTACCAGCTCGAACCCAACATCAAGGAGGGGAAAGGGGGCTTGCGCGATCTGCACACGCTGTTCTGGATCGCGAAATACATCTACCGCGTCGACGATGTCGCCAAGCTCGTCGATCTTGGCGTCTTGTCGGCCGACGAGTCGGCGCGTTTCCAGCGCGCCGAGAATTTCCTGCGCACGGTGCGCATCCACCTGCACTACCTGGCCGGCCGCGCCGAGGAGCGGCTGACCTTCAACATGCAGACCGAGATCGGCGCCGCGATGGGATACACCGACCGTGCCGGCGCGCGCGGCGTCGAGCGCTTCATGAAGCACTATTTCCTGGTCGCCAAGGATGTCGGGGACCTGACGCGCATCTTCTGCGCCATTCTCGAAACCGACCAGCAGCGCAAGCACCGCCTCTCCTGGCCGCGCTGGGGCAGCGCCCGGCGCGCGTTGCACGGCTTCGTCATCGACGGCGAGCGGCTGGCGATCCCATCGGCCGATTTCTTCCAGAAGGACCCGGTGGCGCTGATCCGCCTGTTTCACGTCGCGCAGCAGCACGACCTCGACGTCCACCCGCGGGCGTTGCGCGCGGTGACGCAGTCCTTGCGCCTGATCGATGCGCGCCTGCGCGAGGATCCCGAGGCCAACCGCCTCTTCGTCGAGATCCTGACCTCGCAGAAGAACCCCGAAATCGCGCTGCGGCGGATGAACGAGGCCGGGGTCTTCGGCAAGTTCATCCCCGATTTCGGCCGCGTCGTCGCGCAGATGCAGTACGACATGTACCACGTCTACACGGTCGACGAGCACACGCTGTTTGCGATCGGCATCCTGCACCAGATCGAGACCGGGCAATTGAAGGCGGAATTGCCGGTCGCCAGCGAGATCATGCCGCGGATCGTCTCGCGCCGCGCCCTCTACATCGCGACATTGCTGCACGACATCGCCAAGGGGCGCGGCGGCGACCATTCCGAACTCGGCGAGCAGGTGGCGCTGAAGCTGGGGCCGCGGCTCGGCCTGTCGGACGAGGAGACCGAGACGGTCGCCTGGCTGGTGCGCTGGCACCTGTTGATGAGCAGCACCGCCTTCAAGCGCGACATCGCCGATCCGCAGACGATCCGCAGCTTTGTCGAGCGGGTGCAGTCGCCGGAGCGGCTGAAGCTGCTGCTGGTGCTGACTGCGGCCGACATCCGCGCGGTCGGGCCGCATGTGTGGAACGGCTGGAAGGCGGCGCTATTGCGGGAATTGTACTACAGCGCGCTCGACGTGATTTCCGGGGGGCTGACGGTCGAGCCGCGCGACACGCGGATTGCCGCGGCGCAGGCGGCGGCGCGCGCCCTCCTGCCCGATTTCACCGATGACGAATTCGCCCTGTTTACCAGCCGCGGCTACCCGTTCTACTGGCTCTCGCTCGACCCCGAGACGCATGCGAGGCATGCCCGGCTGATGCGCGAAGCGGATCGCAGCGCGGCGCCGCTGACCGTCGAGAAGCGGGTCGATCCGGCGCGCGCGGTGACCGAGATCACGCTCTACACCGCCGATCACGCCGGGCTCTTTTCGCGCATCGCTGGGGCGCTGGCCGTCTCCGGCGCCAACATCGTCGACGCCAAGATCATGACGATGTCGAACGGCATGGCGCTCGACACGCTGTGGGTGCAGGACCACGACGGCACGCCGTTCGACCGGCCGGATAAATTGGCGAAGCTCGCCTTTGTGTTCGAGAACGTGCTGACCGGCGATTTGAAGCCGCATATCGAGCTGGAGCGGCCGCCCGCCTACCCGAGCCGGATGAGCGCGTTCACGGTGCCGCCGCGCGTCCTGATCGACAACAACGCCAGCCGCTCGCACACAGTGATCGAGGTCAACGGCCGCGACCGGCCCGGCTTTCTATGGGAGGTGACGCGCGAATTGACCCGCCTCAGCCTGCAGGTCTCGAGCGCCAAGATCTCGACCTACGGCGAGAAGGTCGTCGACGTGTTCTACGTCAAGAACCTGTTCGGCCATAAGATAGAGCACCCGCAGAAGCTGGCCGAGATCCGGAAGGCGCTGGAAGCGGTCCTCGCCAAGGGCAATCCCGCCATCCCGGCTGCCGCCCCGAGCCGTCGCCGCGTCGCCGCCGCGGCAATGGCGAAGTAGGGCGGCCTCACCTGCTGGCGTTGCCGGAGGCTACAAGAGCGGGCTACAGCGCGCCCTTGCTGCGCAAATCGGCGATGGCGGCGTCGCTGTAGCCGAGTTCCTTGAGGATCGCGACGCTGTGCTCGCCGAGATCGGGCGTGGGATAGCGCATGCGCGCTGGGTCGGGCGTGCGCATCATGTTGATCGCCTGGCCGACGACCTTCAGTTCGCCCAATCGCGGATGGTCCATCGGCCGCGCCATTTCGAGGTGCTGGACCTGCGGGTCGGCGAAGGTCTGGTCGATCGTGTAGAGCGGGCCGCACGGCACGCCAACCTCGTTCATCAGTTCGACCCAGTAGGCGCTCGGCTTCTGCCGGGTGATGTCGGCGATGATGGCGTTGAGCTTCTGGCGATTCTTGGAGCGCGCCGACCCGGTCTTGTAGTCGGGGTCGTCGAGCAGGTGCATGGCGTCGGCCGCCTCGCAGAAGCGGCGGAACATCTGGTCGCCCGAGGCGGCGATGTTGATCTGCCCGTCGGCGGTCGGGAAGAGGCCGGTCGGGATGCCGGTCGGGTGGTCGTTGCCGGCCTGCTTGGCGACCTCGCCGGCCTGCAGCCAGCGCGATGCCTGGAAGTCGAGCATAAAGATCTGCGCTTCCAAGAGCGACGTGTGGACCCACTGGCCCTCGCCCGACTGCTCGCGTTCCAAGAGCGCCATCAGGATGCCCTGCGCCAACAGGATGCCGGCGCACAGATCGTCGATCGGGATGCCGACCCGCACCGGGCCCTGGCCGGGAAGCCCGGTGATCGACATCAGGCCGCCCATCCCCTGCGCGATCTGGTCGACCCCCGGGCGCTTCGCATAGGGTCCGGTCTGACCGAAGCCGGAGATCGAGCCGTAGACGATGCGCGGGTTGATCTTCTTCACCGACTCGTAGTCGACGCCGAGGCGGAACTTCACCTCGGAGCGGAAGTTCTCGACGATGACGTCGGCCTTCTCGGCGAGCTGGAAGAAGATCTTCTTGCCCTCCGGCGTCTTCAAATTGAGGCCGAGGCTGCGCTTGTTGCGGTGCAGGTTCTGGAAGTCGAACCCCTCGCGGCGCGAGCCGGTGACGTCGCGCCCGTCATCCTGCGGCGGCTCGATCTTGATGACGTTGGCGCCCCAATCGGCGAGCTGGCGCACCGCCGTCGGGCCGGCGCGGGCATGCGTCAGATCGAGCACGGTGAAGCGGGAGAGCGGCAAGGTTCCGATGCTCACGATGGCGTTTCCTTCTCGTTTCGAGGCGTTGCCCGCACTTTCCCCTTTGCCGAGGCGTCACGTCAACAATCGCTCCGGACCGCCGGCCCCAGTCTTGCTGACTCGGCCGGCATGCCGGCGGGACGCCGGCGGTCCGGATTACTCCTTGAGAAAACTGGCGACGCGCTCGGCGAACTTTTCCGGCTGCTCCTGCTCCGGGTGGTGGCCGGCGGCCTCGATCAGCTCGAAACGCGCGCCGGGGATCAGGCCGGCATAGGCGCGGCCGTATTCGGGGGTGACGATGCGGTCGCTCCCGCCCCACAGCACCAGCGTCGGCACCCGGATGCGGCCCAGCCAGTGCTTCAGCTGCGGGTTATAGAGGAGCGGGTGCCAGGCGTAGAGGCACAGCGCCTCCCAGTTGCGCGCGTGGATGACGAGTTCCTCGTCGCTCATCGCGTCGTAATTCGGCGCCTTCCGCTCGTCGTGCCAGCTGCAGCGCCGCACCTCGGTCGGGTTGACGTTGAACACGTCGAGGATGTCGCGGGTCTCGCGGTCGCCGATCTTGATGCCGACCGGGTCGACCAGAATGAGCTTCGAAATCTTGTGACTGCAGGCGACGGCGATTTCGGCCGCAAGCCAGCCCCCAAACGACAGGCCGAGGAGCGCCACCTTGTCGTACGGCAACTCGTCGAGCAGCGCGAGATGGAGGCGGACGAGGTCGTAGATCGTGTCGAAATCAGGCGGCCGCGGCGAATTGCCGAAGCCGGGCGAGGAGGGCGCGACTATCGCCGCCTCGCGCGCCACGAGGTCGAGAAATGGCGCCTGCGGCGACACCGTGTCCATCCCGTGCAGCAGGACGAGCGGCAGACCGCTGCCGCGCCGCAGCACCTCCAGCTCGATCCCGTTGACCGTCATCAGGCCGCCGCCCGCGACATCCGCCATGTCCGCTCCTGGTTCTGTCCTGCTGGGCTATCACCACAGACATCATGCCATGCAGCGGCGGCAGGGCGATACGGGACGCGTTACTGCCGGCTCAGCATGGACTCCGCGCCGTCGGCTTGGTTATCGTGGCGCGCCATGCAGTACCGGATCGAAATATCGCACGCCCGCAAGGGCTACGCGCGGGTCAACTTTCCCGGCCGCCTCATCGCGCTCGAGGCAACCCAGCATGTCGGGCCGGTGTGGCTCGTCGGCGTGCAGGACCTGACCGCCGAGGCCGAGGGCTCGGTGACGGTGCGCGCCGACAATGCCAGCGACGCCGTGTGGCGGGTCGCGCAGGCCGCGGTGCGCGCGGTCGCCGAGCTGACCGACAGCCCGCTCGAGGGCGAGATCAAGCCGAGCCTCGAAGACGTATCCAGCACGACATCATAAAGGGGAGCGAGATGGCACAAGGCGCAACCGGCGACACGCTGATCTGGAATTTCAAGCTGCTCGGGCACAATTCGCTCGAGGGCTTCGGCGGCATGGGCGAGGGCATGTCGATGCAGCTCGCCAAGGACGGCCGCCGCATCCTGTGGCTGGCGCATGAGAGCGCGCCGAAAAACTTCACCTCGGTCGACGTCACCGACCCGAAGAACCCGAAGATCGTCTCGCGCGCCGACCTGCCGACCTCGCACATGCGCTCCAATTCGCTGGAGACGGTCGGCGACATCATGGCGATCGCCTACCAGACGAAGGAGCCGGGACAGAAGCCGGCCGGGTTCGAGCTGTTCGACATCTCGAGCCCGGAAAATCCGAAGAGCATCAACTTCGTCGATCTCTCCGGGCCGACCTCGCGCGGCGTCCACCAGCTGTGGTTTTCGGACGGCGAATACATCCACATGAGCGCCAGCTCGCCCGATTCGAAGCCGACGCATCCGAAGGACGACCAGTTCTACCAGTGCTGGGACGTCAAGAACCCCTCGAAGCCGGTCGAGGTCGGGCGCTGGTGGCTGCCCGGCACGCAGCAGGGCGACAACGTCGCGCCGCCGGTGCGTCACCCCGAATTCGACAGCGGCTTCCGGCCGCACAACACCAACGTCTATCCGGAGCGGCCGGACCGCTGCTACATGGGCTATATCGACGGCGGCCTGATCACGCTCGACATCGCCGACAAGTCGCACCCGAAGATGATCGCGCGCTGGGACTACCATCCGCCAAACCCCGGCTTCACCCACACCGTGGTGCCGTTCTTCTCGCGCGATCTCTTGATCTGCAGCGACGAATGCACCCGCTTCGACGGCGCCGACTGGCCGAAGCTGATCTGGATCGTCGACAACCGCACCGAAGAGAACCCGGTGTCGATCGCCACCTGCCCAGTGCCGCCGGTCGAGACCTTCGCGCGCCAAGGCGGCCGCTACGGCGCCCACAATCTGTGGGAGAACCTGCCGAAGGAAGGCTGCTGGAAGTCGGAGGACATCGTCCTCGGCACGTTCTTCGGCGGCGGCCTCAGAGCGTTCGACGTGCAGAACCCCTACCAGCCGAAGGAGGTCGGCTATTTCGTGCCGCACATCCCGGAGGCGAAGAACGGCCAGTGCCAGATCAACGACGTCTTCGTCGACGATCGCGGCATCGTCTACGCCGTCGACCGCATCCTCGGCGGCCTCTACACGCTGGAAATGGATTTCTGAGCCTTCGAGTGCCCCTCACCCTGTCCCTCTCCTCGCGCGCGGGAAGAGGGAACCCAGCGGCGACGCCCGTACCCTCTCTCCCCGCTTGCGGGGAGAGGGCCGGGGTGAGGGGCCGTTCGTCGGCGCTGCGATGAGCGCAAGTTCGACTCAAACCCGCGAATTGTTCGGGAGCCCCAATGCCGGGCCGTTCGGCCGCAGGCAGCGGCGGGCGCGCGGGGCGCGCATTCCGGTGACCGTCGTCACCGGCTTTCTCGGCTCCGGCAAGACGACGCTGATCCGCGAACTCTTGGCGACGCCGCAGGGCGCCAACACTGCCGTCGTCATCAACGAGTTCGGCGAAGTCGGCATCGACGACGCGCTGCTGCGCGCGTCAAGCGATGCGGCAGTGCTGCTCGGCAATGGCTGCCTGTGCTGCACGGTGCGCAGCGACCTGCAGGAGAGCCTGCGGACATTGTTTGCCGAGCGCGCGCAGGGCAAGGTGCCGAGCTTCCAACGCGTCGTCATCGAAACCAGCGGCCTCGCCGATCCCGGGCCGGTATTGCAGACCTTCGCCAGCGACCGCGCGCTCGGCGAAGAATTTCACCTGCAGGCGCTGGTCACCGTCGTCGACGCACCGGGCGCTGCCGGCAATCTCGAGCGCCATTCCGAAGCGCGCCAGCAGATCGCGCTCGCCGACCGCATCGTCTTGACCAAGACCGATGCGGCGGACGCCGCCGCCGTCTCGCGCCTGACCGAAGCGATCCGCGAACTGACCGCGGCGCCGATCGCGGTCGCGGCGCAGGGCATGATCGAGCCGGGTTTCGTGCTCGACGAGAGCCTCGACCTCGCGGCGCGGGTGGCCGCACATCGGCACGACCACGCGCACGCCCATTCGGGCGGCATCGACAGCTTTGCACTGTTCTTCGAGAAGCCGTTGCCGTGGCCGGTCTTCGAGCAGGCGATGGCGGTGCTGACGGCGCTGCGCGGAGCGGACCTGCTGCGCGTCAAGGGGCTGGTGGCGGTCGCCGGCGTGCGCGGGCCGGTGGTGATCCACGCCGTGCAGCATGTCGCGCACCGGCCGGTCGAGCTCGAAACCTGGCCCGACAGCGACCATCGCTCGCGCCTCGTCTTCATCACCCGTAATCTGGGCCGCGAGGCGATCGAGAGCCTGTTCGCCGCGGTCGCCGCCGTCGCTGCGCGAGACTGAGACAACACCCGATGCCCGTCATGCCCGGGCTTGACCCGGGCATCCACGCGCCAGTCGCCTCGCCGCTAGACGTGGATCGCCGGGTCAAGCCCGGCCATGACGAATGGTCGTTGGACTACGCCTTCAGCGCCGCGATCGCGTCCTTCCAGGCGGCGATCGTGAAGGCGATGTCGTCGTCGGTGTGGGCGAGCGAGATGTAATATTTCGACTCGCCCTTGAGGATGCCGCGCTCGCGCAGCAAGAGATTAAAGCGGCGCATCAGATCGGCGTCGCCCGCGAGCGTGCCTCTGTAATCGTGCACCGGCTGGTCCGTAAAGACGACATCGAACAGCGGCGGCTCGCCGCAGATCTGCGCCGGGATACCGGCCTCCTTGAGCAGCCCGCCGAGCGCCGCCATCAGCTTCTTGCCGGTGGCGTGGATCCTGTCGTAGGCGCCCGGGCGCTTGAGGATCGCCATCGTTGCGAGCCCCGCCGCGGCCGCCACCGGGTTGCCCGACAGCGTGCCGATCTGCACCAGGTAATTCTCGTCGCCCACCTTGTTCTTGTCGAAATGCGCCATGATCTCGGCCTTGCCGGTGATCGCCGCCAGCGGGAAGCCGCCGCCGATCACCTTGCCCAAGGTGCACAGGTCCGGCACGACACCGTAATATTCCTGCGCCCCGCCATAGGCGAGGCGGAAGCCGGTCACTACCTCGTCGAAGATCAGCGGGATGCCATTATCGGCGGTGATCTTGCGCAACGCCGGCAGAAACCCGGGCGCGGGCGGGATGATGCGCTGGAACGGCTCGACGATGATCCCCGCCAACTCGTCGCGATGGTCGCGCACCAGCCCGGCGACCGCCTCGGCATCGTTGAACGGCGCGATGATCATGTCCTCGCGCACGCTTTTCGGGATGCCGGCCGAATCCGGCACCGGCAGTGGGAAGTTGCCGGAGCGCTTCGGCGCGAGCGACATCAGCGAATAGTCGCTCATGCCGTGGTAGCCGCCCTCGAATTTGAGGATCTTGTCGCGGCGGGTGAAAGCTCGGGCGGCGCGCATCGCGTAAAGGTCGGCCTCGCTGCCCGAGGAGACGAAACGCACCTGCTCGGCGCACGGCACCGCCTCGACGATCGCCTCGGCCAGCTCGATGCCGAGGCGGTTGTTGGCGAAGAACGTCGTGCCACGGGCGATCTGCGCCTGCGCCGCTTCGGTCACCTCGGGATGCGCGTGGCCGACCAGCATCGGCCCGGAGCCGAGCAGGTAATCGACGTATTCCTTGCCGTCCTCGTCCCAGACGCGGCCGCCCTTCCCCTCGCGGATGATGACCTCGCCCGGAAAATTGCCGAACGTGCCTCCCGGCAGCACGCGCTTTGCCGTCTCCTGGATGTCGGTCTCCACTTTATCATCCATCATGCTGTCTCCCGGCTGATAACTCGTAGGATGGGCTAAGCGCAGCGAAGCGCATCATTCCAGACCCGCATGGTGGGCTTCGCTGACGCTCAGCCCACCCTACAATTTACGCAAGAGGGTTACAGCGCGACCATGCCCATCCACCACAGCGTGCGGTCGCCGACATCGATGTCGTATTTGCGGACGAAATCGAGGCGGCCGTCGGCGGCGATGCGAAACAGCGAGAGACAGGCCGGGACGAAGCGCGTGCCGCCGTTGTCGCGGACCCTCAATCCCATGATGTGCGCTGCGACCAGCAGCCGGCCGGAGGGATCGATGTGGAAGGTGCGGCAATGGATGCCGTGCGTGTCGGCGTGCTGGATCAGCCGCGGCTCGCCGCTCTCCGGGTCGAGGCCGTAGACGGCGAGGCTGTTCTCGCCGCCGACAAAGACGCCGTCGCGATCGGTCGAGGAGGCGCGGTTGGCGACATAGACGGTGCGCGCGTTCGGGTGGACATGCACGGTGCCGGCGACCTGCCTTCCCTTCAAGTTGCCGGGCTCGGCCAGCGTCGAGAGCTGGTAGATCGGCGCCCCCATCAGCATCATGTCGTGGAAGGCGAAGACGTCGAGCCGGTTCTGCCGCTCCAGCGACACATAGATCCAGGGCTGTGTCGGGTGGAAATCGAGATGGCGCGGTCCGAAGCCGTAGCCGCCGTTCGGCGCGATCGCCTGCTCACCAGTCAACAGCCCGTTGTCGTAGTCGAACGCCAACAGCGCCCCCGGCTCCTCGAAGCCGCCCGGCGGCGCGTCGTGGCCGCGCGCCACCAGGATGACCTTGCGGTTGTCGAGGCGAACGCGGACCTGGTGGGCGTAGATGCCGGGATGCACCTCTTCCGGCTGCGCCATCTCATCGCCCGGTGTCCCGTCCGGGTTGACGCGGTAGACCTTGAGCCCGCTCGGGTTGCTGAAGGCGACGAGGATATGGGTCGAGGGGATGTCGGTCGTCATGTGGATGGGGCGCGTCGGCAGCGCGATCGGCGCGCCGTGCGGGCTGAGGGCGCCGCTGGCCGGGTCGATCCGCAAGGCCGTGACGTGATGGTTTTTGCCGACAAACCCGCCGACGCCGGACGCGCTGTCGCTCGTGGCGGCGTAGAGGAAGCGGCTCGAGGCGTGCGGCCAGCAGTAATGGACGTTGGCCGGCAAGCTCACGCTGCCGCGCGGCGTCAGCGTCGCCGCCTCGACATCGACGTCGTAATGCGTCAGTTCCGGCCCGACGCTGGCATACAGCGCCACCCGGTTCCCGATCTCAGGCATCGACTCGCCTCCCATGATGCAGCGGCGAGATTGCTTCGTCGCTTCGCTCTCGCAATGACAACTCTTTATGGCTGTCATTGCGAGCGAAGCGAAGCAATCTCGTCGGCCTCGCGCTAGACTGCCGCCAGCAAACGGGGAGAGCCGCGATGCCGAGCGATCTGGAAGAAAAGGACGCGATCCGCGAGGTGCTGGCGGAATACTGCTTCCGCCTCGACGGCGGCCGTTATGACGAGATGGCGGCGCTGTTCGCCGAGGACGGCACCTGGGACACCGCCTTCGGCACGGCCACCGGCCGCGCCGCTATCGCACAATTGGCGCGCGACATCCGGGCGCGCGCCGGGGAGAATCGGCCGCGCGCGATCCATCTGGTGACCAACATCGCGATCGCGCTGGCCGGCGACGCGGCCGAGGTGCGCTCGAACTGGACCGTCGTGCAGAACAGCCAATCCGGCCCCAAGATCGGCTCCGGCGGCGGCTATGAGGACCGCCTCGTC
>JBLMXS010000210.1:0-6820 GCA_050257895.1 Thiohalocapsa sp. | reverse complement strand
AACCCGTCGAGCGTGATAGAAAGCGGTATTGCCTGAAATGGGGGTGGTCATGGCACAGGCTTCCTTCGAAGCGATCCTCGATGCCGCTCGAGCGCGGCACGGCGCGACCGCTCTGGAGGCGCGGCTGGCGACGCCGAAGACGCCCGAGGAACTGCGGGCGACGCCGGACGACCGCTACCTGTCGCAGATGTCGCTGCGGATCTTTCGCGCCGGGCTGAAGCACGCCCTGGTCGATGCGAAATGGCCGGCCTTCGAGGAGGTGTTCCACCGCTTCGCGCCGCGCCAGGTGCGGGCGATGTCGGACGAGGCGCTGGAGGCGCTGCTTGCCGACAGCCGGCTGATCCGCCACTGGGGGAAGCTCAAGGCGGTCCGCGACAACGCCGCGGCAATGCTTGAGGTGACGGCCGAGCACGGCGGCTTCGGGCGCTGGCTGGCGGGCTGGCCGGGCGACGACGTCGTCGGGCTGTGGGAGGCGCTCGCCAAAGGCTTCAGCCAGATGGGCGGCAATTCCGGCCCCGCCTTTCTGCGCATGGTCGGCAAGGACACGTTCATCCTGACGCCGGCGGTCGTCGCGGCGCTGAAGCAGTGGGGCGCGCTGGCGGGGCCGCCGAAGAACCGCCAGGACCGCGCCCAGGTGCAGGCTGCCTTCAACCGCTGGGCCACCGAGAGCGGCCGGCCCTTATGCCAGCTCAGCCTGATACTCGCCGCCTCGGTCGAGGAGTGAAGCGCGGTAATCCCTCTCTTCGTCATGCCCGGACTTGATCCGGGCATCCACGTGACACGGAAAGGCCTCTGACGGTTGCGCGTGGATGGCCGGGTCAAGCCCGGCCATGACGGCAACGGCGGCGCGTCAGTACGTCGAGATCTCGACCGAATGGCCGTCCGGGTCGTCGATATAGACGGACTGGATTGTACCAACCGCGCCGGCGCGCGGGCCCTGCATGCGGATCGGCACGCCGCAGCCTTCGACATGCGCGGCGATCTCCGAGATCGGCGCGTCGGCGATGAAGCAGATATGCGCCGGCATGCGCTTTTCGCCGCTCATCGCAGTGGCACCGGCAAGGTCGAGATGGATCTTCTGGTTGCCGAACAACAGCGCGGCGCGGCCCTCGCCCATGCGCTCGCTGCGCATGCCGAGCACCCGCTGGTAGAACTCGATGCTGCGGTCGATATCGGCGACGGTGATGTTGAGATGGTCGATGCGCGCGATCTGCATGGCACCCTCCGGAGCGAGAAGACCGCGACAGCTTGCCACGCCCGCCGGCGTTGAGCCAGCGCCCTCGCGCTCGCCGGCTTTCGGACCGCGGCCGTCCCGCGCGCCCCTGACTTTAAGATCGCCGGGCCGAGACGCCGGCGGTGCTAAAGGCGCTAACCGAGCGGGACGCGCCGCTTTGCCAGCTCCGCCTCGTTGACCCGCAGGCCGAGCCCCGGCTCATCCGAGAGGTGGAACAGGCCGCCTTGCGGCAGCGGCGGGTTTTCGAACACCGCATGCGTCCGCGTTGAGGGGTCGTTCCACTCGCACGGCTTTGTCATGTGCAGCTGGCTCGCCGCGAGATGCAGGCTCGCCATATGGCCGACCGTCGGCTGCGTCTGGTGCGGCACCAGCTCGACGCCGTGCGCCAATGCCAGGGCGAGGCAGCGCTGCAATCCGGTGATGCCGCCCATCTTGACGATGTCTGGCTGTACCATGCGCACCCCGGCGGCGATCAGGTCGCGAGCCCGGACAGCGTATAGGTCTGCTCGCCGGCCGAGACGGTGATGTCGAGACGGCGCGCGACCTCGCCCATCGCCGTCACGTGGTAATGCTGCACCGGCTCTTCGAACCACCAGTAGCCGAGCTCTTCGAGCGCTCGGCCGACGCGAATGGCGCCGCCGATCGAGTAGCCGTTGTTGGCGTCGAAGGCGAGCGGCATGGCGTCGCCGACCAGCTGGCGCACCGCGCGCGCCTTGGCGATGTCGCCGGGAATGTCGCCGTCGAGCAGGGTGCGGTCGTTGTCGAAGCGGATCTTGACCGCCGCGGGGCCGTCCTTCAGCCGCTGCTCGACGACGCGCAGCACCTCGTCGACGCTGCGCTCGCCATTGCCGCCGATCGAGGCGTAGAACGGCAGGCCGGTGCGCCACGCTCCGCCCAGCAGCTTGTAGATCGGCTGGCCGAGCAGCTTGCCCTTCAGGTCCCACAACGCGATGTCGACAGCGGATCGGCCCCGATCAGGGCCGGCGCCAAGTCGCGCGCGACGATGCCCAGCGAGGCGAGGCCGCCCTGCATCGGCGAGGCTTCGCCGATGCCGTCACGCCCGTCATCGCCGCGGATGCGGACAAACGCGCTGCGCGTTGCCGGCTCGTCGTCGGGGAACCAGGCGACCTGAAAGACCTCGATGTCGCGAATCTTCACAGGCCGGACTCCTTCAAACCGACGACAATCTGTCAGTAATTCGAGATTTCGACGAGGTTCTGGTCGGGGTCGCGGATGTAGACCGACTGGATCGTGCCGATCGCGCCGGCCCGCGGTCCCGGCCCGGCGACGATCGCAACGCCGCAGTGGTCGAGGTGCGCGACGACCTCGGCGAGCGGTACCTCGGTGATGAAGCAGAGATCGCCCGATCCCGGGGTCGGCCGGTCCGCGACGAGGCCCGGGACGGCGTCGGCGGCGTGCAGGTTGATCTTTTGCTGGCCGAAGCGCAGCGCCGTGCGCCCTTCGCCGAAATGCACGACCTCCATCCCCAGCACCCGCGTATAGAAGGCGCAGCTGCGCTCGATGTCGGCCACCGTCAGTACAAGATGGTCGAGGCGTGCGATGTTCACAGTCGATCTCGCGAGGTTTCTATTGGAACAGGCTGGCCACGTATTGCATGCCGCCGCCGATGAAGGTCATGACGACCAGCGCTATCAGCGCGAGAAACAGCGCCGAGCGTAGACCGCTGCTCAACGGCAGCAGGAGGCCGCCGAGCAGCACGGCGAAAGCGGCGATGATGAATTGGGCGGTGGTCATGGCTGCGGTGCATCAAGGTTTGACGTTGGCGGTCACGGGACGGGGTCGAGCCTCCGCCGCACGCAATGACGCTATCCTAATCGGCGGCAGCCGCCCGGTCATGCGCTAAGAAGCTGTGATTCGCTAGAACTAGCGAAAAAGGCGGCGCAATTCAGCGGCGTTCAGCCGGCAGCGGTTGCGGACATCAGCGCGGCGCCAGCAGCTGCTGCGCCTCGGCATGCGTCATCGCCGGGTTGACCGCGTCGAAGCGGTGCGTCACGCGCAGCTGCTCGGCAACCTGCCGCACCACGCCCATCGCCAGCAGCGGCATGGCGGTCGCGGTGCTGGCGCGGGCGACGCCCAGCGCCTCCAGCTCGGGGACGCTCGGCAGCCCGGCTCGCACCATGATGTTGACCGGCACCGCCAGCGCCTTGACCAGGCGGCCGATCGTCTTCGGATCGCGCAGCGCGATCGGGTAGATGCAGTCGGCGCCAGCGGCGAGATAGGCGCGACCGCGCGCCACCGCCTCGTCGAACCGGCTCTCCTCATCGCCGATATTCTTGATGTAGAGATCGGTGCGGGCGTTGATGACGAGCGGCACGCCGGCGGCGCGCGCCGCCTCGCGCGCGGCGGCGATCCGGGCGGCGGCGTCCTCGACACTGCGAATGGGCGGCCCTGCCCTTTCCTCACTGGGCCGCAGCCCGTCTTCGAGGTTCACCCCGACGGCGCCGGCGCCGATAATGTCGGCGATCGAGCGCGCCACCGCCTCCGGTGTGTCGCCATAGCCGGCCTCGATGTCGGCGGTGACCGGGGCGGCGACTGCCCGCGCGATCCGTGCCGTCGCGGCGACGACCTCCGGCCACGGTGCGGCCTCGCCGTCCGCAAAGCCCAGCGCCCAGGCGACCCCGCCGCTGGTCGTTGCGATCGCCCCGAATCCGGCGGCGAGAATGACGCGGGCGCTGATCGCATCCCAGGCATTGGGCAGCAACAGCAGCCGCGGGCCGCCGTGCATCGCGCGAAACAGCTCGGCCTTGATGGCCTGCTCGGTCCGGCTGAACCTCTCACTCATCGGCGTCCCCTTCCCGGCCGTTCCTTTCGCCCAGCCTCGGCCGCAACGTGCGGCCGGTCAATACCGGACGCACGACCGGACGCACGACTCGACGCAGGGCGCCGAATGCCGCTATCGCTTATCCCCTCGCAGCACCGCAGGAGCTCGACCCGGTTGTCGATCCATCTCGCGGCCGTCTCACTCCCGGCCGCCTACCTCGCGGCGGCGATCGCGCTGGCACCGGCTGTCGGGCATGCCGGCGACGGCGCCCTCGCCGCGACGGCACAGGCGCTCGCTGTGGCCGAGGCCGAGCACGGCAAGGCGAGCCCGCTGCTGCTGCCGGTGCTCGATCGGCTGGCGCAACAGGAAGCGCGCGGCGGCGCGCTCGCCAAGGCCGCTTCATTGCGGCGGCGGGCGCTGCAAATCGCCGTCGCCGGCTTTGGCTGCGACGCGGCGCCGGCGGCACGGGCGATGCTGTCGCTCGGCCTTATCGAGATCGACCGCCGCCGCTATCTCGATGCCGAGCCGATGCTGATCCTCGCGCAGCGCGTCCTCGCCGCGGCCCCCGAACCGGACAAGGCGGCGATGGCGGCGATCTCGGCCGGTCTGGCGCGCATCGCGCTGGCGCGCGGCGAACCGGCGGAGGCCGAACACTGGGCGAGGCGCGCCATTGCGACGTCGCGGAAGCGGCATAACACGCCGAGCGAGGCGCTGCGGGCGCTGGCCGCCGCCTTGACCGCGCAGCACCGCGACGCCGAGGCGGAGCGGCTGCTCAACGCGGCCCTGGCGCAGGACCGGCGCGGCTCCGACGACGTGGCGACCGCGCGCACGCTGTCGGAGCTCGCCAATCTGCGGCTGCGCGAGAAGCGGCCGCGCGCGGCGCTGCCGCTGATCGAGGAGGCAACCGCGCTCGACCAGACGGGCCTCGGTCCGGCGCATCCGTTCATCGCCGACGACCTCTATGATCTCGGCCTCGTCTATGCCGCCCTGCACCGCCAGGCCGCGGCGCGGCGCGCCTTCGTCGCCACGATGGCGGTGCTCGAGCGCGGCGGCGGCCGCAACACGCCGCGCTTCGCCTATGCCCAACTTGAGCTGTCGCGGCTGGATCGGGAGCGCGGCGACGCCGCCGACGCCGACGCCCTCTACCGCGACGCCCGCCGCATCCTCAACAAGGCCGAAGCCGAGGAACACCGCCGCGAACGTAAAGTGTAGGGGGCGATCCGCGGCCGCACCCCCACCCCCGCCCTCCCCCGCTTGCGGGGGAGGGAGTATCGGGCCGCTCGCGAATGACGCTCCCTCCCCCGCAGGCGGGGGAGGGTCGGGGTGGGGGTTACGCCGCCTGAGCCTCCGCCGCCTAGTAGAGCCGCGTGCGGTAGCTCTCTTCGGTATTGCGCACCGCTTCCGCGACCGAGCGGCCGTCGCCGATCTGCTCGGCGATGATCTGGCCGAGCGGCGGGAAATCCGAGAGCTTCAGCATCTTGTCCGGATTCCACAAATCGGAGCGGATCAGCGCCTTGCCGCAGTGGAAATAGACCTCTTCGGCCGTCACCACGATGCCGCTGCGCGGCGGCTTGCCGTTGACGGCGCAACGCTCGAGCAGCGCCCGATCGGTGGTGATCCGGGCCTTGCCGTTGACCCGCAGCGTCTCGCGCAGTCCCGGAACAAAGAAGATCAGCCCGACCCCGGGGCAGGACAGCACATTGCCGATCGTGTCGACGCGGTTGTTGCCGAGCCGGTCGGGGATCAGCAGCGTCTCGTCGTCGAGCACCTCGACGAAACCGGGCGCATCGCCCTTCGGCGAGGCGTCGACGCGGCCCTCGGGATCGGCCGAGGCGATGACCAGAAACGGCGACAGCGCGATGAAGGCCCGCGAATGCTTTTCCAGCCGCGGCAGCTGCTTTTTGACGGCGCGCTCCATCGGGTGTCCGTAGAGCTCGCGGATCTCGCTGATGTCCTCGACGCTGTCCACCCTCGCCTCCTGTCGCAGTCCGCGGTTACTATGCCCGAGCGGCGGATAAACCTCCAGGCGGAGAAAGCGCGCGAATGGACGTCGTCATGGGGGTCGGGGCGATACGCGAAGAGCGGCCGGAAGGCGGGCACCTCGTCCGCCTGACGATCGACAACCGGGCGAAGCTGAACGCGCTCAACCGCGCCCTGATGGTCGAGCTCGTCGAGGCGATCGAGCGGCTGGAAGCCGATGACGGGCTGCGCCTCGTCATCGTCAGCGGCGCCGGCGAGCGCGCCTTTGTCGGCGGCGCCGACATCGCCGAGCTGGCGACGCTCGACCCGGACAGCGGGCGCGATTTCATCGCGATGGTGCATCGCTGCTGCGGCGGCTTCCGCCGCCTTGAGGTGCCGGTTATCGCCCGCGTCGACGGCTACGCGCTCGGCGCCGGGCTCGAACTGGCCGCCGCGTGCGACCTGCGGGTCGCCAGCGAGCGGGCGATCTTCGGCATGCCGGAGGTGCGGGTCGGCATCCCGTCGGTGGTCGAGGCGGCGCTGTTGCCGCAGCTGATCGGTGAGGGCCGGGCTCGCCGCCTGCTGCTCACCGGCGAGCCGATCGGCGCCGCCGAGGCGCTGTCCTGGGGGCTGGTCGATAGCGTCGCCCCGCCGGCCGAGCTCGATGCGGCGGTCGAGCGCCTCGCGGCAGCGATCCTCGCCGGCGGACCGCGCGCGATCCGATTGCAGAAGGCGCTTATGCGCGACTGGCAGGAGCTGCCGACCGACGCTGCGATCGCCCGCGGCATCGACGTCTTTGCCGACGCCTACGCCAGCGACGAGCCGCGCCGCATGGCCGAGGCGCA
>JBLMXS010000209.1:0-7239 GCA_050257895.1 Thiohalocapsa sp. | reverse complement strand
CTTCCAGCGCTTCATCGACCTGATGGTGGAGCGGAAATGAGCGAGGTTATCGCTGCAGACTTTAGGTCCCTGCGAAGGCAGGGACCCATTTATGCGTTGCGAGCAGCCGATCGATGGGCCTCTGCCTTCGCAGGGACCTAAGTAAGAGTACGCAATGCCTAAGCGCACCGACATAAAGAGCGTCCTGATCATCGGCGCCGGGCCGATCGTGATCGGGCAGGCGTGCGAGTTCGACTATTCCGGGGCGCAGGCGTGCAAGGCCTTGAAGGCCGAGGGCTACCGGATCGTGCTGGTCAATTCCAACCCGGCGACGATCATGACCGACCCGGAATTGGCCGACGCCACCTATATCGAGCCGATCACGCCGCAGATTGTCGAGCGCATCATCGTCCGCGAGCGCGAGGCCGGCCACCCGATCGACGCCCTGTTACCGACGATGGGCGGGCAGACGGCGCTCAACACGGCGATGGCATTGGCCCACTCCGGGACGCTGCAATGCCACGGTGTGCAATTGATCGGCGCCAGCGAGAAGGCGATCGCCAAGGCAGAGGACCGCCAGCTGTTCCGCCAGGCGATGGACCGGATCGGCCTCGAATCGCCGAAAAGCCGCCTCGTCGGCTCGCTTGAGGCGGCGCGCGCGGCGCTCGAAACAATCGGCCTGCCGGCGATCATCCGCCCGTCCTTCACGTTGGGCGGCACCGGCGGCGGCATCGCCTACAACACCGAGGAGTTCGACGAGATCGTCCTGGGGGGCCTCCGCGCTTCGCCGGCGCACGAGGTGCTAGTCGAGGAATCGGTGCTCGGCTGGAAGGAATACGAGCTCGAAGTCGTCCGCGACAAGAACGACAACTGCATCGTCATCTGCTCGATCGAGAATGTCGACCCGATGGGGATCCACACCGGCGACTCCGTGACGGTGGCGCCGGCCCTGACCTTGACCGACAAGGAATACCAGCTGATGCGCAACGCCGCGATCGCGGTGCTGCGCGAGATCGGCGTCGACACCGGCGGGTCGAACGTGCAGTTCGCGGTCAACCCGGCCGATGGGCGGCTGGTCATCATCGAGATGAACCCGCGGGTCTCGCGCTCCTCGGCGCTCGCCTCGAAGGCGACCGGCTTCCCGATCGCCAAAATCGCCGCCAAGCTGGCGGTCGGCTACACGCTCGACGAGCTCGACAACGAGATCACGCAGGTGACGCCGGCCTCGTTCGAGCCGACGATCGACTACATCGTCACCAAGATGCCGCGGTTCACGTTCGAGAAATTCCCGGGCGCGGAGCCGCTCCTCTCGACCTCGATGAAATCGGTCGGCGAGGCGATGGCGATTGGCCGCAGCTTTGCCGAATCGGTGCAGAAGGCCTTGCGCTCGATGGAGACCGGCGTCGTCGGCTTCGACGAGGTGGCGATCGAGGGCGTCGAGAGCGGCGGCAAAGCGGCAGTGACGGCGGCGCTCGCGAAACCCTCGCCCGATCGCCTCCTGCTGATCGCCCAGGCCTACCGGCATGGGCTGACCACCGCCGAGATCCACGCCGCCTGCCGCTACGATCCGTGGTTCCTCGAACGTATCCGCGAGATCGTCGAGGCCGAGGAGCGGGTGCGACGGCATGGGCTGCCGCAGGATCCGACCGGCCTTCTGCGGCTGAAGGAGATGGGCTTTGCCGACGCCCGCCTCGCGAGGCTCGCCGGCGTCGGCGAGGCGGAGGTTGCCGGGCTCAGGCAGCGGCTCGGCCTCTATCCGGTCTATAAGCGCATCGACACCTGCGCGGCGGAATTCCCGTCGCTTACCCCGTACATGTATTCCTGCTACGAGGGCGACGGTCTGTCGCCGCCGGAATGCGAGGCCGATCCCAGCGAGCGCGACAAGGTCATCATCCTCGGCGGCGGCCCCAACCGCATCGGCCAGGGAATCGAGTTCGACTATTGCTGCGTCCATGCCGCCTACAGCCTGCGCGAAGCCGGTCCCAATGGCGGTTTCGAGACGATCATGGTCAACTGCAACCCGGAGACCGTCTCGACCGATTACGACACCTCGGACCGGCTCTATTTCGACCCGCTGACCGCCGAGGACGTCATCGAGATCGTGCGGGTCGAGCAGAGGCGCGGCCGCGTTCTCGGGGTCATCGTGCAACTGGGCGGGCAGACGCCGCTCAACCTCGCCAAGGCCTTGGAGCGCGCGCAAGTGCCGATCCTCGGTACCTCGCCCGATGCGATCGACCTCGCCGAGGACCGGAAGCGCTTCCAGGAATTGCTGCGCGGCCTCGGCCTCAGGCAACCGCGGAACGGCACTGCCTATTCGCCGGAAGAGGCCGAGGCGATCGCAACGCAGATCGGCTACCCGGTGGTGATCCGCCCGTCCTACGTCCTCGGCGGACGGGCGATGGAGATCGTGCATGACGGCGCCGGGCTGGCGCGGTACATCCGCCGCGCCGTAACCGTCTCCGGTACCAGCCCGGTTCTGCTCGACCGCTATCTGCAGAACGCGATCGAGGTCGATGTCGACGCCGTCGCCGACGGCCATGAAGTCTATGTCGCCGGCATCATGGAGCACATCGAGGAGGCCGGCATCCATTCCGGCGACAGCGCCTGCTCGCTGCCGCCCTACAGTCTGGACGCCGACACGATTGCCGAGATCGAGCGCCAAACCATCGCGCTAGCACGGGCGCTCAAGGTCGTCGGGCTGATGAACGTGCAGTTCGCGGTGCAGAACGGCGACGTCTACGTCCTTGAAGTCAATCCGCGCGCGTCGCGCACGGTGCCGTTCGTCGCCAAGGCGACCGGCGTGCCAATCGCCAAGATCGCCGCCCGCGTGATGGCCGGCGAGCGGCTGGCGGCGCTCTTGCCGGTGCGCCGCCGCGGGACGCAGCCCTTGGGGCACGTCGCGGTCAAGGAGGCGGTGTTCCCATTCGCCCGCTTCCCGGGGGTCGACCTGATCCTCGGGCCGGAAATGAAATCGACCGGGGAGGTGATGGGACTCGACGTCGATTTCGGGCGCGCCTTTGCGAAGTCGCAGCTCGGCAGCGGCACCGATCTGCCGCTGCAAGGCTGCGTCTTCGTCTCGGTGCGCGACCAGGACAAGGAGGCGCTGATCGAGCCCTGCCGGCAGCTCACCGATTGGGGGTTCGAGCTGGTCGCGACGCGCGGCACGGCGCGCACATTGACCGAGGCCGGGGTGCCGGTCGGTTTGGTCAACAAGGTGCTGGAGGGTCGCCCCGACATCGTCGACGAAATGCGCAGCGGCAAGATCCAGCTGGTGTTCAATACCACCGAGGGGGCGCAGGCGATCTCCGACAGCTTCAGCCTCAGGCGCACCGCGCTGACCCACGCGATCCCCTATTACACGACCGTCGCCGGAGCGCGCGCCGCGGTGCAGGCGATTGCCGCGCTGCGCGAGGGCCGGCTTGAAGTCGCGCCGCTGCAGTCCTACCTTTGATCGCCTAACTCGCTAACCAAGGCGGTGAATTCGCGGCGATGAACAAGCTTCCGATGACGAAGGAGGGGTATGACCGGCTGCAAGAGGAGCTGAAGCGCCTCAAATCGGTCGACCGTCCGGCAGTCATTCGCGCCATCGCCGAAGCGCGCACGCATGGCGATCTCGCCGAGAATGCCGAGTACCACGCCGCCCGCGAACGCCAGAGCTTTATCGAAGGCCGCCTTGCCGAGCTCGAAGACAAGATCGCGCGGGCCGAGGTCATCGACGTCTCCAAGCTGTCGGGCTCGGTCATCAAGTTCGGCGCCAAGGTGACGCTGGCCGACGAGGAGACCGACGAGGAGCAGACCTACCGCATCGTCGGCGAGGACGAGGCCGACATCAAGGACGGCCGCCTGTCGGTGACCTCGCCCCTGGCGCGCGCGCTGATCGGCAAAGGCACAGGCGACAGCGTCGAGGTGTCGACGCCCCGCGGCGCCAAATCCTACGAGATCGTCACCGTCGCGTTCGGCTGATTGCCCCCTCACCCGGCCCTCTCCCGGCAAGCGGGGAGAGGGAAAGTATGGCGAGGCGCTTCAACCCCGTCCCCTCTCCTCATGTGCGGGGAGAGGGACAGGGTGAGGAGCTGTCAGGACCTGAGGCTCCGGCTCCTCCAGCGGCACGCCGGGCGTTGCTTTCGAGACCCGCAGCACCAGCGCCGACTTGACGTGCGCGACATTGGGGGCGGCGGTCAGATGGGTGCTCAGAAAGCGCTGATAGCTGTCCCAGTCGCGCGCCACGATCTTCAACAGAAAATCGGTTTCGCCCGCCAGCATGTGCGCTTCGCGAACTTCCGGCCAGGTCGCGACCAGCGCCTCGAATGCCTTGAGATCGGCCTCGGCCTGGCTCTGCAGCCCGATCTGGGCGAACACCGTGACGGCAAAGCCGAGCGCCTCGGGAGGGAGGTCGGCATGGTAGCCGCGGATCAGCCCGGCCGCTTCCAGGGTCCGCACCCGGCGCAGGCAGGGCGGCGGCGAGATGCCGACCCGCCGCGCCAGGTCGAGATTGGTCATGCGGCCGTCGGCTTGCAGCAGGGCGAGGATGTGGCGGTCGATCCGGTCGAGCCTTGGCCCGCGCATGCGCACTCCAATTGGTTCGGCGCAGGGCGGTCCGCGGAAGGTCCGTTCGCCGAAGCACCGGTCGCCTTGTGGCGGCGGAGCGGCCGAACAATAGAAACTTCGGGCCGCGCACGCAATTTTGTTGCGCGTTTGCGCGCCGCCTCGGGCGCCGGCTTGCCGCTGCCGGCGGCTTTCCGTAAACCGTGGCGATGACAGCGCTGCCGGTGAGGAACCTTGGTCCGACGCCCGACCCCGCGGCGCGAGTCTGGGTATTGCACGACGGCAAGCCCGGCATGCGCAGCCAGGCCTTGGGGCTGGCCGAGGCCACAGCGCTGCCGTGGCGGGAAATTGCCTTGTCGGTGCAGCGCCCGTGGCGCTGGCTGCCGCCATCTCTGTGGCTGACGCCGCTCGCTGCTTGCGGCACGGCGTCAGGCAGGCTGATGCCGCCGTGGCCCGATCTCGTCATCGGCTGCGGCCGCAACGCGGTGCGGCCGGCGCTGGCGATTCGCGAGGCGAGCGGCGGCCATACGCTGGCGGTGCACATCCAGGATCCCCGCTACGGCCGCGCCGGCTTCGACCTCTTGGTCGTGCCCGAGCACGATCGGCTGCGCGGCCCGCGGGTGCTCCTGACGAAAGCCGCGCTGCACCGGGTGACGCCGCGGCTGCTTGACGCCGAACGCCGACGCTTCCCGCAGCTCGCGCGGATGCCCCGGCCGATTCTCGGCGTCCTGGTCGGCGGGTCGAACCGCGCCTACCGCCTCGGCTTGGCCGAGCTCGCCGGCATCGCCGACCAGATCGCCGCGGCGCTCAGCCAAACCGGCGGCTCGGCGCTCGTCACGCCGTCCCGCCGCACCGGGGAGGCCGGCGTCCGGCTGCTGCGGCAGCGGCTCGCCGGCCACCGGCTCGCCGATCGCGCGGTCGTCTGGGACGGCAGCGGCGACAACCCGTATTACGCCTATCTGGCGCTCGCCGATCTGCTGCTCGCGACGCCCGATTCGGTATCGATGATCAGCGAGGCAGCAGCGACCGCGAAACCGGTGTATATCCTCTCGCTGGCAGGCGGCGACGCCAAATTCGCCCGTTTCCATGCGACGATGACAGAACTTTGCATCACCCGCCCGTTCACCGGCGAGATCGCCGGCTGGTCCTACGCCCCGCCCGACGACAACACCCGCGCCGCGCGGGCGGTGCACGCGTTGCTGGCGGAACGCGATGCGGCTGCTCGGGCGGCACGGCTGGCGGTGTAGGATCGCGCCATGGCTCTGCGCATCGACACCTTCGACAATGTCCGCGGCGGCAACACGCTATACAAGGCGCTGACCCATCCGCACGCCGCTGCCGCCGGCCGGGCACTGATCCGGGCGCTTGCGGAACGCGGGCCGGTGGCGGTCGTCGACCCGCATGGCGCGGCGGCAGCCTTTGCCGAAATCTTCGGGCTCGACGGCATCGACATCGCCGCGGTCTATGTCCAGGACATCGCGCGCATCGGGCAGAAGGTCCTGCGCCGCTCGGCGCTGCCCCTGACGGCGCTGCCGGACGGCGATACCGCGGCGGTGTTCATTGCCGGTTTCGACGCCAAACGGCTGACCCGTCAGCTGCAGCCGTGCCTGCCGTCCGGGGTGACCATGCTGAGCCTTGATGCGATGCGCATCCCGGAGGCGCGACTGACCAACCCGCATCGCTATCTCGACCCCCTCAACTTCGCCACCAATTTCGCCTTCTTCCGCGACACCGCGGCGCTGCACACGCGCCTCGTCACCGCCAATTACTGGGCCGGCTACGGCTCGCCTGAGGTCACCTGCTGGCTGACCCTGTTCGGCGGCGACGGCGGCGTCCTGGCCGACTGGCCGCAGCGCTGCGGCGGCGGCAGTGGCGGTGGCGGGGCGATCGTCATTGACAGCCGCGAGGTGCGGGCGCGGTTCGGGCTCGCCGACTTTGCCGGCCAGCTGTTCCTGCATGTGGTCGGCGCCGCCGGCCACGATGTCGTCAAATACGCCCTCGACACGTTTGGTAAAGCCGCTGGCGGCGGCGGTCACGACGGCAAGCCCGCCATCGCTGTCGACGGCGCCTTGTCCTGCACGCACGACGCCAACGCTTGGCCGGCCGACCGCTATGCCGGGTTGCCGGCGCCGGCGGCCGGCGAGCGCGTGATCCTGTGGGTGCAGAACAGCCACCCGACCCCGATCCCGGCCGGCGCGATGGCGCTCAACCCGATGGGCGAGGAGGTGCTCGCGCCGTTGCCGGAGCCGCTGGGGCCGTTTGCCAGCCGCGCCGTCGACATCGCCGAATTGCTGCCGGATCTGGCCTGGCCGCGGCAGATCGAGCTGCGCGCCGGCAAGCACGTCGTGCGCCCGCGCTACGAAATCGTTGCCGCGAACCATCGCCGCATCGCCCATGTCAATGTCGAGCGCGCCGACCTCGTGCCCGATCCCGAACTGGCGCGGCTGCAGCCGCTGCTCGGCAAGGGGCACCTCTTGCCGGCGCCGATCCTGCCCTGCGGCAAGTGGGAGACGGTCCTGCTGCCGACGCCGATGGCATTGTCGCAGGAGGAATTGCCGATCGCCGCGCTGGTCTACGACCCGGATGGAATGGAGGTCGCCCGGCTGCCGCTCGGCCGGCTGCCGCGCCGCCATGCACCCGCGCTGTCGCTCGATGCGGGCTCGGCCAGCCAGGGCGACGGCTATGGCCAGGTCGAGCTGGTCTACGATTTCGCGC
>JBLMXS010000208.1:0-7344 GCA_050257895.1 Thiohalocapsa sp. | reverse complement strand
TCTACAAGGAGCTGGCGAATGCCGGCATCAAGGCCTCCGACATCCCGGTGATGGCGTTCTCCGTGGGCGAAGAAGAGCTGGCCGGCATCGACACCAAGAACCTCGTCGGCCATCTCGCCGCGTGGAACTACTTCGAGTCCGTGAAGAACCCGACCAACGCCGCCTTCATCAAGGAGTGGCACGACTTCATCAAGAACCCGAAGCGCGTCACCAACGACCCGATGGAGGCGCACGTCATCGGCTTCAAGATGTGGGCGCAGGCGGTGCAGCAGGCCGGCACCACCGACGTCGACGCGGTCAGGCAGGCGATGTACGGCCAGAAGGTGGCGGCGCCCTCCGGCTTCACCGCGGTGATGAACACCAACCACCATCTCTCGAAGCCGGTGATGATCGGCGAGATCCGCCCGGACGGGCAGTTCGACGTGGTGTGGCAGACCAAGGGCGTCATCAAGGCCGACGCCTGGAGCCCCTACCTCGCCGAGGACAAGGGCAAGGTCGCCGACTGGACCTACCCGTGGGTCTGCGGCAACTGCACCGCCGCCAAGTACACGAACTGACCGCCTGCGCGCGCCCTCGCAGAGGTGGTTCAGATGGCAGCCAGCCCCTCACCCCAGCCCTCTCCCCGCAATCTGGGAGAGGGAGCACGCTGGTGCCGCCGCGTTCCCTCTCCCCGCTTGCGGGGAGAGGGACAGGGTGAGGGGCTGTCGACGCTGCTGTGCCGGCTGCACCGATATGTTCTGACGTTCGCGGCGCTTTTTCTCGTGTTCACCTACGTGGCCGCGCCGGCCCGCGCCGACGACTTTGCGGCCGCGGTCGCGGGGCTCGCCGCGGACGGCTTCGCCGCCAAGGAAAAGGCAATCGTCGCGCTCGGCAAGACCGGCGACCCGCGCGCCGTGCCGATCCTCAAGGCGCTCGCCGACGATCGCCTGCGCACCGCGCCGGACGGCCGCATCCTCATGCTGACGACAGAAGGCGGCACGACCAAAATGCGCGATGCGGCGAGCGGCGCCGCGCTGAAGGATTTGACGCCCGACAACCTCGACCGGATCATCGTCAACAACCGGCTGCGCGGCGCGATCGAGCAGGCGGTCGGCGGCCTGACCTTGTTCAGCCCCGATCGCGCGGCGCGTCTCGGCGCGGCGCAGGAGGCGCTGAAGCATCCCTCGGCCGCCATGGCGGCGACGCTCGAAAAGGCGCTCGCCGCCGAGCGCGATCCCGAGATGCGCCAGGCGCTCGAGCGCAGCCTCACCGCCGCACGGCTGTTTGCCGGCAGCCGCGGCGAGCAGCTGCAGGCGCTTGGCGCACTCGGCGGCAGTACCGACCCGCTGATCAAGAACCTGATCGACGAATTCCGCGGCAAGAGCGGCCTCGATCCCGAGGTCAAGGCCGCCGCCGATAAGGCGCTGGCGGCGATCGACGGCAGGCTGCGGCTGACCGGCCTCGCCGCCAATCTCTTTCAGGGCATCAGCCTCGGCAGTATCCTGCTGCTGGCGGCGATCGGTCTCGCGATCACCTTCGGCGTGATGGGCGTCATCAACATGGCGCACGGCGAGATGATCATGCTCGGCGCCTATGCCGCCTATGTCGTGCAGCAGCTGTTCCGCGCCTTTCTGCCGTCCAGCTGGCTCGATGCTTATCTCGTCGTCGCGGTGCCGGTGGCGTTTCTCGTCGCGGGTCTGCTCGGCGTTGTCCTCGAGCGCACCATCATCCGCTTTCTCTACGGCAGGCCGCTCGAGACGCTGCTCGCCACCTGGGGCGTCAGCCTGATCCTGCAGCAGGGGGTGCGGACGATCTTCGGCTCGCCGAACAAGGAGGTCGCCAACCCGAGCTGGATGACCGGCGGGTTCGCCGTGGTCGGCGGCTTCGATGTGACGTGGAACCGCCTCTACATCATCCTCTTCTGCTTCGTCGTGCTGGCCGCGCTGGGGCTCATCCTCAACCGCACCGGCTTCGGGCTGCACATGCGCGCGGTGACGCAGAACCGGGACATGGCGGCGGCGATGGGGATCCGCACCGCGCGGGTCGACGCGCTGACCTTCGGCCTCGGCTCCGGCATCGCCGGCATGGCCGGCGTCGCCTTGAGCCAAATCGGCAATGTCAGCCCCAATCTCGGCACGATCTACATCGTCGACAGCTTCCTCGTCGTCGTGTTCGGCGGCGTCGGCAATCTGTGGGGGACGCTGGTCGGCGCGCTGTCCCTGGGGATCGTCAACAAGATGCTGGAGCCGGTGGCGGGCGCGATCCTCGGCAAGATCGTCGTTCTGGCGGCAATCATCCTGTTCATCCAGCGCCGCCCGCGCGGCCTCTTCGCCCTCAAGGGCCGCGCCGCCGAGGCGGAGGCGTGAGCATGCAAGGCCGGCAGTTCGATCGCCCCAACAAACTCGTCATCCCCGGGCTTGACCCGGGGATCCACGCGGTGCCGCTTCCCGTCGATGGCCGGGTCAAGCCCGGCCATGACGGATAGAAAAGCCGTCCGATGCGAACACGCGTCAGCGCAGCCGAAGCGCACAATCCCTGGGCCCCGCGCTTCTGGCTCGCTTTCGGGGTAGGCGCCGTCGTCCTCCTCGTCGTCGTGCCATTGCTCAACCGCGCCGTCGCGCCGGGCTCGGCGGCGGCGATCCCCGACTACCTGGTGCCCTTGCTCGGGAAGTATTTGTGCTACGCGATGCTGGCGCTGAGCCTCGATTTGATCTGGGGCTATGCCGGCATATTGAGCCTCGGCCACGGTGCCTTCTTCGCGCTCGGCGGCTACGCGATGGGCATGTACCTCATGCGCCAGATCGGCACCCGCGGCGTCTACCAGAACGCACTGCTGCCCGATTTCATGGTGTTCCTTAACTGGAACGAACTGCCGTGGTTCTGGTGGGGCTTCGACCACTTCGCCTATGCGGTGGCTATGGTGGCGCTGGTGCCCGGAATCTTTGCCCTGGTGTTCGGCTGGCTGGCCTTCCGCTCGCGGGTCACCGGCGTCTATCTCTCGATCATCACGCAGGCGATGACCTATGCGCTGTGGCTCGCCTTCTTCCGCAACGACATGGGGTTCGGCGGCAATAACGGGCTGACCGACTTCAAGGACCTCCTCGGTTTCGACCTGCACGCGCCGGCGACGCGGCTCGGCCTCTATTTGGCTTCGGCGGTCGCGCTCGGCCTCGCCTATCTTCTGTGCCGCTTCATCACGCATTCGAAGCTGGGGCGCGTCCTGTTGGCCGTGCGCGACGCCGAGAGCCGGGTGCGCTTCCTCGGCTATTCGACCGTCAACGCCAAGCTCTTCGCGTTCACGGTCTCGGCGGTCGTCGCCGGCATCGCCGGCGCGCTCTACGTGCCGCAGGTCGGGATCATCAACCCGAGCGAGTTCTCGCCCGGCAACTCGATCGAGATCGCGATCTGGGTCTCGGTCGGCGGCCGCGGCACGCTCGCCGGCGCGATCCTCGGCGCCGGGCTCGTCAACCTTGCGAAGACCTGGCTGACCAGCGCCGCCCCGGAAGCCTGGCTGTTCATGCTGGGCGGGCTGTTCGTGCTGACGACGCTGGTGTTCCCGCGCGGCATCGTCGGCCTCGCAGCGCAAGTGCGCACGCTGCTGCCTCGCAGGCGGACGCTGCCGGCCCCAGGGTTGGGGGTCGAGCCGGCGGTGGCGGCGGAGGAAAAGGCATGAATACAGCCAACCCCGCCCCCACACACTCAGCCGGTGACGTGCTGCTCTATCTGAACGGCGTTAGCGTCTCATTCGACGGCTTCAAGGCGCTCAACGCGCTCTCGCTCGTCGTCGAGGAGGGCGAGTTGCGCACCATCATCGGGCCCAATGGCGCCGGCAAGACGACGATGATGGATGTCGTCACCGGCAAGACCCGGCCCGATGCGGGCGAGGTCTTTTTCCGCCGCGAGGATCTGACGCGGCTCGACGAGGCGGCGATCGCCAATCTCGGCATCGGCCGCAAGTTCCAGCGCCCCACCGTGTTCGAGAATCTGAGCGTGTTCGAGAACCTCGAACTGGCGCTCGCCGGCAGCCGCGCCACCTGGCGCACCCTGTTCGCACGGCTCATGCCGCTGCAGAAGGAGCGCATCCAGTTGACCTTGGAGCGCATCGGCCTCGCCGAGCAGAGCCGGATGCCGGCCGGCGCCTTGAGCCACGGCCAGAAGCAGTGGCTGGAGATCGGCATGCTGTTGATCCACGACCGCGAATTGCTGCTGCTCGACGAGCCGGTCGCCGGCATGACCGACCGCGAGACCGAGGCCACCGCCGAATTGATCCTCGGCCTCGCCCGCGACCGCACGATCCTCGTTGTCGAGCACGACATGGCCTTCGTTCGCAGTCTCGCGGCCAAGGTCACCGTGTTGCACGAGGGTGCGGTGCTGGCCGAAGGCTCGGTCGAGCACGTGCAGAACCACCCGCGCGTCATCGAAGTCTATCTCGGACGGTAGGGGCATGCGCGGACTCCCCCTCGCCCCAGCCCTCTCCCCGCAAGCGGGGAGAGGGAGTACGTCGCCGCAGCTGCGTCCCCTCTCCCCGCCTGCGGGGAGAGGGACAGGGTGAGGGGCAATCAGCGATGCTCTCCGTCGACTCGGTCGATCTTTATTACGGCGCCAGCCATGCGCTGCGGCGCGTCAGCCTCACCGCGAGGAAGGGCGAGGTGACCTGCATCCTCGGCCGCAACGGCGTCGGCAAGACGAGCCTGTTGCGCGCCATCGTCGGGCTCAACCCGATCCGCTCAGGCCATATCGGCTGGGAGGAGCGCGAGTTGAGCGGGCTGCCGGTGCACGAGCGGGCGCGCGCCGGGCTGGCCTTGGTGCCGCAGGGCCGCGAGATCTTTCCCCGCCTGTCGGTCCTGGAAAATTTGCGGACCGGCTTTGCGACATTGCCGCGCAGCCTGCGCCACATCCCGGACGAGATCTTCCTGTTGTTCCCGGTGCTGAAGGACATGCTGGGCCGGCGCGGCGGCGATTTGTCGGGCGGGCAGCAGCAGCAATTAGCGATCGCCCGCGCCCTCGTCATGCGGCCGCGCCTCCTCATCCTCGACGAGCCGACCGAGGGCATCCAGCCCTCGATCATCAAGGAGATCGGCCATGTCATCGAGCGGCTGGCGGCGCGCGGCGACATGGCAATCCTCCTGGTCGAGCAGTATTTCGAGTTCGCCCGCGACCTCGCCTCGGCCTATGTCGTTATGCAGCGCGGCGAAGTCGTGCTGAGCGGCCGCCGCGACGACATGGACGAGGCCGCCGTCCGCGCGTTCCTGACGGTTTGATACACAAGAATTCGTCATTCCGGGGCGTCGCTCAGTTCCGGGTTCGCCGCCTTCGGCTGCGCCCCGGAATGACAGCCATTTGTGTGCAAAGCAGTTGATGCAGATCAACGAAGCAAGTTGCCGCCGGGCCTAGCCTCATCCCGATCGTTCGAGAGGGAGAGGCCGATGCCGATCGAGAACATCGTCGTGTTGGCGCTGATCGTCGCCATGTTCGTCGTCTTTGCGGTGACGCTGGCCTGGGTGTCGCACACGCCCGCGGCGCCGAAGCGGCAGACGGCGCCCGCGAAAGCGCCCGCGCCGCCGGTCGGCGCCCGCCACGCCTGATCGCGGTTCAACCCCGTCCTCCGGTCGGTTATCGTCAACCCCTGTATCGGGAACCGACCGAGGCGAAGGTGGCGAAGCGCGGTGCAAGCGATGCGCAACAGCGCGACGTGATCGCGTTCCTGCGCGATCCGGCTTCCTACGGCCCCGATTTCGACGCGGTGGATGTGATCGAGACGCACGCCTCGCTGGTGTTCCTCGCCGGCGCTTACGCCTATAAGCTGAAGCGCGCGGTCAAATATCCCTATCTCGATTTTTCGACGCCGGCGTTGCGGCAGGCCGCCTGCAGCGCCGAATTGCGGCTCAACCGCCGCACCGCGCCGCAGCTCTACCTCGAGGTGCGGCCGATCCGGCGATCTCCGGACGGGCGGCTCGCCTGGGGGCGCGACCCCGACGCGCCACCGCTCGACACCGTCGTCGTCATGCGCCGCTTCGCGCAGACCGACCTGTTGGAAAGCGTCGCCGCGCATGGCGGGTTGTCGCCGGCGCTGGCGTTGGCGCTGACGGCGCATATCGCCGAGTTCCACGCCAAGGCCGAGCCCTGCCCGGATCGCGGCGGTGCGGCTGTCACCGCCGCCCTGATCGCCACCAATATCGGCATCCTGCGCGCCGCCGGCGGCGCCGGCTTTGCCGGTGCGCCGATCGACCGGGTCGAGGCCGGGTTGCAGCGCGAAGCGGCGCGCCTCGGCGCGCTGCTCGACCAGCGGCGCGACGCCGGCAAGGTAAGGCGGGTGCACGGCGACCTGCATCTGCGGAACATCTGCCTGGTCGACGGCAAGCCGTTGCTGTTCGACTGCATCGAGTTCTCCGACGACATCGCGACGATCGACATCCTTTACGACCTCGCCTTCCTGTTGATGGATCTCGGCCATCGCGGCCATAAGGATCTCGCCAACCTGGTGCTTAACCGCTACCTCGACCTCAGCGGCGAGGACGAGGGGATCGCGCTGCTGCCGCTTTTTTTGGCATTGCGGGCAGTGATCCGGGCGCATGTCACGGCGACGATGGCGACCCGTGGCTGGGGTGGCGGCGACCGCGAGGCCGGGTTTGCCGAGGCGAGACGCTATCTCGACGACGCGGCAGCCGCGCTGATGCCGGCGCCGGCGCGGCTGGTCGCCATCGGCGGGCTCAGCGGCAGCGGGAAGTCGGCGCTGGCCGTGGCGCTGGCTCCCGACCTCGGGCCGCCGCCGGGGGCGCGCGTCTTGCGCAGCGACGTGTTGCGCAAGCTGCGCTTCGGCACCGACCCGGAAACGCCGCTGCCGCCGGAAGCCTACACGCCGGAGATCAGCGCCGCGGTGTATCGCGAGCTGGCGCAGCGCGCCGCGGTCGCGCTCAAGGCCGGCTATGCGGCGGTGATCGACGCCGTCGCGCTGCGGCCCGAAGAGCGCGCGATGTTCGCGGCGGTCGCGGCCGATGCCAGGATGCCGTTTACCGGGCTGTGGCTGGAGGCGCCGGCGGCGGCGATGACGGCTCGGATCGCGGCGCGAAGCGGCGACGCCTCGGACGCGTCGGCCGCCGTACTGCAGCAGCAGCTGTCATGCGACCCCGGCCCGCTCGGCAGTGTGACGGATAGTTGGCGCCGCCTCGACGCCGCCGGCACCCCGGCGGCAACGCTGGCCGCGGCCCGCCGGACCTTGATGCATTGATCCGTATTGGGCCCGGGTCCGGTCGCTAGAGCGGAATCCGTTCAATTGAGATCGCGCTCACTCGTCATGCCCGGACTTGATCCGGGCATCCACGCGAAACCGCAAGGACATTGCCTGCTTCTCGTGGATGGCCGGGT
>JBLMXS010000207.1:0-13181 GCA_050257895.1 Thiohalocapsa sp. | reverse complement strand
GTCCGCTGATCCATTGGCGCTGCCGGCGCAGCAGCGAAGTCGACAGCTCTCGGTCGCGCAGCACGCTCTCGACCCCCGCGGCGATGTCGGCGGCGCCGCCGCCGGCCAGCGTGTGCACGCTGTCGCTGAGATTGGCGAAGATCGGCAGTGGCGTTGTCAGCACCGGGCGGCCGGCCGCCAGCCCCAGCCGCACCGCGCCGCTGTCCGATTCGTCGGAGCCCTGATAGGCAAAGACGGTCAGGTCGCACGCGGCCAGCAGAAACAGGATCTCGTCGACCGCGAGAAATTCGTCGATCAGCCTGACATGCTCCTGCAGTCGCAGATCGCGGATCCGCGCCAGGATCCGGGCCCGCTCCTTCACCGATTCCGGGGCGGGATACTCGGCGGTCAGCAGCAGCAGCAGCGCCTCCGGGAAATCCCGGCGCAGCACCCCGAACCCCTCCACCAGCTGCGGCAGCCCCTTGGGAGGCAGCAAAAACCCGAAGCTGCCGATGATCGGGCCGCGCCGCCGCAGGCCCTGCCGACCGCGGACCGCGCCGGCTCGCAGCGGCGGCCGGTCGCTGACGCCGAGCGGGATCATCGTGACATTGGCCGCGATGCCAAAGCCTTGCAGCCGCGCCAGGTCGGCGCCGCTGTGAACGATCAGCGCCGTGCACTGCCGCAGCACGCCGGCAATGGATTGCAGCGAGACAAGGCCGCCCTCCGTCGCCGTATCGCACGTCTTGTGCAGGATGACATAGGTGTCGGCGCCGTTCTTCTGCGCCGTCAGCAGCGTCTCGGCCAGCTCATCGAGCGCGATCAGCGACGGGTGAAAATTGACCAGCACGGCATCGCAGCCGCCAATGAAGCGCCGCACCGCGGCGAGCGATCCCGCCGCATCCGGCCACAGGCGCACGAGTTCGGCCGGGTCCGGGCCGACCGGCTGGGCATCGTTGGCGAGGATGGCGATGTCGTAGACGTCGCGGTCGAAATGCGCCAGCAGATCGGCGCTGTGGGTGGCAAGTCCGCAGCGCGAATTGTATGTCGAGATCCAGGCGAGACGGATTTTGCCGCGCATCGCGGCAATCTTCGCCAAAGCCGTAACCGCCGCCAGCAGTTTTTTCGCACGCCGCCAAGCGCCCCTCGGCTCAGACCCGGGCCCGCACTCCTTAAAGGACGGTCAGCCAGGCCCCCAATCCGACGGTCAGCAAGGGCAAGTGGACGCGAAATACAGCCGCGACAGAAGGAGCGTGGTCATCCTGCCTCGACGAGCCGCAACCTCGCCGAGCTGCTGCGCTGGTGGGAGGGAGGCAAGCTCAAGCCGCTCATCGCGAAAACCTTGCCGCTGGCCGAAGCCGTTGCGGCGCTCGAAGCGCTGTTGTCGCGTCGCTACGCCGGGAAAATTGTGCTGGAGACCTGACCGGACAGACTCACACCAGCCGCTCGGCCGACATTGCCAATTCCGCGGTGAATGTCGGGTCGGCAATCTGGATCAGCGCGCGGGCCCGTTCGCTGAGTGTGCGGCCGCGGAGCTCGGCGATGCCGTGCTCGGTCACGACGAGGTCGGCCTCGGCACGCGGTGTGGTGACGATGCCATCCGCGAGCCGCGCAACAATCCGCGAGCGGCTGCGGTCGCGGTTCGTGGATTGCAGCGCGATGATCGAGCGGCCTTCGGGCGAGCGATTGGCGGCGCGCACAAAATCCATTTGTCCGCCGACGACGCCAATATGGCGTCCACCGGCGGTTTCAGCGTTGACTTGGCCCGTCAGATCGACCTCCAGCGCCCCGTTGATGGCGAAAAATCGACGGAAGTTGCCGAGTACCACTGCGTCATGCGTGTACGATGTAGCGCGCAGCCGGATCGCCGAGTTGCGGTCGGCGAAGCGATACAGCGAGCGTGAGCCCATCAGCATCGTCCCGACCGTGACGCCCGTGTCGATCTCTTTGTGCTTGTTGTCGACAACGCCGGCGGCCATCAGCCCGGCGATGCCGTCGCCGATCGCGCCCGAGTGGACACCCAGACCGCGCTTGCCGCCAAGCGCGCCGGCAACCGCTTCGGGGATCGCGCCGAGCCCGAGTTCGATTGTCGCGCGGCACGGAATCAGCCGCGCGATATGCTCGGCGATGGCTCGGTCGACGGACGAGGGTAGCCGAGCCGGCAGTTCGAGCGGCGGCTCGGCGGCGGCCACCAGAAGGTCAATCGCGTCAGCCTCGACCAGCGTGTCACCCTCGGTCCACGGGAGCTCGGGATTGAGCTGCGCCACCACCAGCCGAGCACGGGGAAGCGCGGCGTCGAGGTGTTCAATGCCGAGCCCGGCGTTGTAGCGGCCGTTGCCGTCAGGCCCGCTGACCTGCAGCAGGACAACATCGATGGCAAGCCGGCCACTGGCAATCAGGCCCGGCAGGTCGGAAATATTCGCCGGAACGACGTTGTCGGCCCCACCGGCAAAGAACCGTCGGCCAGTGTTGGCGCCGCCTAGCGCCGTCACCGTCACCTGGGGATGACTGGCGGCGAGCGTATTGGTGAAGGTGAGCGGGAAGAACACCCGGAACGGCGCGCAGCGCGTGGCCTGGGCGTCGAGCAGGCGGGTGAGGAACACCGGCTCGGCAGTCGCCTCGGCCCAGCCGACCGTCTCGCCGACGCGGATCAGCCGCGCGAAATCCAGCGCCTCGGGTGCGACCTGTTTCGGCAAGCGGGCGATCAGTCAGCCCCCCAGTAGGTTCAGACGTCGCGGGCGAGCCGAGCACCGAGATCCGCCGTGGGGATCAGCACGGCAGGGCCAGCGCCGCCTTGTCAGACTGCTCTGGGAGCAGATTACCCGCTCCATACCATAGGGCCAACGGCTGCTGCCGGCGCAACGCCCGCCACGCCCAGCGCAATGCAAATGGGCAATTTCGTAACTCTGGCCAACGTTCGACGTTGGCGCACGATCTCACCGCTGCGGGGCTACTAGCTGTTTGCAGGTTGCGGCAACCTGAAAGGCGCCGACTCCTGCGCCGAGCCCAGGCACAGCATTTGTATGAGCCGCGCTGCTACGCCCCAGGGCGTGTGCGCGGCGATCATCGAGCGGCTTGCCTGGCTCCGTTGCCGGGGTCCCGAAGGGCGTTGTGCGACAGCTCTCGTTTTGGAAAAGCGACGTTCTCCCGCGGCGCAAGGAGCGACGGCACTGCGGCGTAAGCGGTTATCCAGGCGAAGCAATCTTTAGTGGCTTAGGCGTCGGCCGGAGCAGGCGACCGTGGCCAGCCGACTATCAGGTGCGCCCTCGTTGAAGTTGCATCCCACCGCCGACTTGGTATTGTTGCCCGCGTGGGGTTTCGCAGCCACCCCGCCCTCCAAGACGGGCCTCCCCGTCCAAGCGCTGCCGGACTTGCCGCAAGCGGCAAGGTGAACCGGCATGCAGGAGGGCCGACGCGATGTTCAATTCGATCGACGAGGCAAAAGGCGAGGTCATCCGCAACGTGGCCCGGCTGTGCGCCGCCGCCGCGGTGACCGCGCCGAAATCGGGCGGCCAGCTCTTTCGCCGGGGCAAGCCGCTGTTCATCGAAACCGCTTTTCTTGACGACTGCGAGACGCTGCGGCGCCTTGCGGCCTGGATGCGGCAGCGCGGTCGGGAGCGACGCCAGGAAATTTGGTTCCGCGATGCCGCGCTCGCCGAGCGGCTCGACGGGGTGCTGTTCATCGGACTGAAGGATTGGTATCCGCCGATCTACGATTGCGGCGCCTGCGGGTTTGCCACCTGCGCCGAGTTCGTCGAGGCAACCCGCCAGCGGCGAGCCGACAGCGAGGCGCTGGAGTTCGGCGGGCCCCAATGCAATCTGCGCGACATCGATCTGGGGATCGCGATTGGTTCGGCGGCCAAGGCGGCGAGCCTCTACAACGTCGACACGCGCTGCCAGACACGCATCGCCGTCGCCGCCCGCAAGCTCGGCCTAATCAAGGCGGAAATCGCCGTCGCCCTGTCGATGACCGTGACGCACAAGAACCCGGGCTTCGACGTCAACATGCCGGTGGTCGACTTCGACGCGCCGGAACTCGCCGCCGGGACTCCGACCGGCGTCCTGCCCATGAAGACGCCGCAGGGCCGCTGGCTGCATCGCCCGGACATCGCGACCGAGGAATAGCGGTGAACCCGTTCCTCGCGCTGATGCTGGCGAGTCTGCTGGCGCGGCTGTCGTACCAGATGGCGCGCAGCCCGGTGCTGCCGCAATTCGCGGCAAGCCTCGGCGCCGCGCCTGAGCTGATCGGCATGGTGGTCGCCGCCTCGACGGTCACTGGGGTTGTCTTCAAGCTGCCGGCCGGGGCGCTGTCCGACATCATCGGACGCCGCCGGATGCTGCTGCTGGGTGCGCTGTTCTTCGCGGTGCCCCCCTTTCTCTACCCGTTCGTGACGGATTACGGCGCGCTGCTCGCGCTGCGCTTTGTGCACGGCTTTGCGACGGCGATCTTCTCGCCGGTGGCCTCTGCCTATGTCGCCGGCCTCGGCGAGGTTGGCCGCGGCGCGCGCCTTGGCTGGTTCTCGTCCGCCAATGATTTCGGCGCGACTGCCGGGCCGCTGATCGGCGGCCTCATCCTCTACGCGACGACCAGTTTCGCCGCCAGCTATTTGCTCGTTGGGGTGCTCGGCGTCCTGGCGCTGGGGCTCGCGCTACGGGTGCCCGAGATGCAAACGAAAGAGCCGCCCGCAGCGACGACGCTGCCGACACGCGCGGCCGAGATGCGGGACGGGCTGCGCGAGGTGGTGACGACACCAGCAGTTCTGATCGCCGCCGCGGTCGAAGCGACGATGTATCTCGGGTTCGGCGCGTTCTTGGGGTTCCTGCCGCTCTACGCCAAGGCGGCCGGTCTCGACGATGCACAGATCGCGCTGATCCTCGCCGTCCAGCTGACGATGGCAGTGCTGGCCAAGCCGTTTTCCGGCAACCTCTCCGACCGCGTTGGCCGCAAGCCGGTGATCGTCCTCGGCCTGCTGGCGGTGGCGGCGGCGCTGCCGCTGATTTTCCGCACGACGAGCTTTGCTGGGCTGATGGCGATTGTGCCGCTCCTCGGTCTGGGCATCGCCGCCGTCACCCCGGCGACCAACGCGCTGATCGCCGATCTGGTAGCGACAAACCGGCTCGGCACCGGCATGGGCGTGTTCGGCACGATCTGGGATGTCGGAGAGGCGGCGGGGCCGATCCTGGCCGGCGTTCTGATCGGCCAGCTTGGCTACCAGCCCGCGTTCGATGTGATCGCGGCCATTACGGCGGTGGTGGCGCTGGCCTTCGCGCTGCGGGTCCGCCTTGCTGCCACGCCGGCCGGAACCGTCCAGCCATAACCAACGCAAAACCACACACGCACAAATGGGACCCGGGGACTGCGGCATCAGTGCAGGTTACGGAGGCGACGATGAAAACAACGACAGCAGCAAAACTCGGCGCGGTTCTCCTGGTTGCCGCGCTGTGCGGAACGGCGAATGCCGCCGATCGCGATTGGGCGCGCGTCGGGGCGGCGCTCGGCAAGGCGGGGACTGAGATGCCGGGTGGCGTCTATCGCGTTGGGCTGCCGCGCACCGACATCAAGGCGACGCTCGACGGCGTCGAGCTGAAGCCGGGCTTCGCGCTCGGCGGCTGGCTGGCGTTCTCAAAGATGGGCCGGCAGGCGATGGTGATGGGTGACCTCGTGCTAACGATGGACGAGGTCAACCCGGTGATGGCGAAGCTGCTGGCGAGCGGCATCGCGGTGACCGCGCTGCACAACCATCTCTTACGCAACCAGCCGTTCACGATGTACATGCATGTCTTCGCCGCGGGTGATCCGGTCAAGTTGGCGGCGGCGCTGCATGCGGCGCTAGCCGAGAGCAAGACGCCGTTTCCGGCGGCCGGGTCGCAACCGGCTTCGGCCCCTGCCGGACCGCCGCCGGTCGATCTCGATACCGCCGCGCTCGATAAGATCATCGGCGCCAAGGGCAGCAACAACGGCGGCATCTGGGCCTACGGCATTCCGCGCGCCGAGCCGGTCACCGACATGAATATGGCCGTGCCGCCGGCGATGGGCTCGGCCAACGCGATCAATTTCCAGCCATTGGGCGACGGCAAGGCGGCGATCACCGGCGATTTCGTGCTGACGGCGAAGGAGGTGGCGCCGGTGATGAAGGCGCTGCGCGACAATGGCATCGAGGTGACCGCCTTGCACAACCATATGATCGACGACCGGCCGCGGCTGTTCTTCATGCATTTCTGGGCGCACGACGATGCACAGAAGCTGGCGCAGGGGCTGAAGGCTGCGCTGTCGCACATCGCGATCGCGCGCCGCTGAGCATGCGCCTGCGGCTCCTGGCAGCGGGGCTGCTGCTGGCGATGGGGTCGGCCGCGGCCGGGGCAGCGGCGGCCGACCCCTCAAGCCCGCTCACGCTCGAAGCGAAGATCCCGCTTGGTAGGGTCAGCGGCCGGATCGACCATCTCGCCATCGATCTCAAGCGCCGGCGCCTGTTCGTCGCCGAACTGGGCAATAACAGCCTCAGCGTCGTCGATGTCGCGTCGCGGAAGGTGCTGAAAACCGTTGCCGGCTTCAGAGAGCCGCAGGGCGTCGGCTACGAACCGTCGACCGATACGGTTTACGTTGCGAACGCGGGTGATGAGTCGGTGAATGTGCTGCGCGGCGAAGACTTGGCGCCCCTTGGCCGCATCGACCTCGGCAGCGATGCGGACAATGTGCGGATCGATGCTGTCCACCGGCGGGTTTTCGTGGGTTACGGCGACGGGGCGCTGGCGATTATTGATCCGGCATCGCGCCTCAAGACCGGTGAAATTCGCCTACCGGCGCATCCCGAGAGCTTCCAGCTTGTCGAAGACGGGGCGGTAGTCGCCGTCAACCTGCCCGACGCCCACCGTATTGGCATCGTCAATCTTGGCGGTGGCACGCTCCGCCTGATCGCAACCGGATCCTTCGCCGCCAATTTTCCGATGACCGTCGATCGTTCGGCCGGCCGCATTATCGTTGCCTTTCGCGGTCCGCCGATGTTGGCGGCCTACACGATCCCGCAGGGAGAGCTCGCCGCCAAGCTGCCGATCTGCGCCGACTCGGACGATCTCTTTGTCGATGCCAAACGCCACCGGATTTATGTCAGCTGCGGCGCGGGCCTCGTGGATGTGCTGGCGCCCGCCGGGGACGGCTACGCGCGGCTTGCCCGCATACCGACCGCCTCCGGCGCCCGCACATCGCTGTTCGTACCCGAGCTCGACCGGTTGTTCGTGGCGGCGCGGGCCGGCTGGACTGAGCCGGCGGCGATCTTGGTATTCCGGCCCCCATCATGAGAACGGTGTGGAAGCACATCGCGCAGGTCAGCGCGTTGATGCCGCTCGCGGCGATCTGGTGCGAACCTGCGGGCGCGTATCGGCCATTCGACGGTACCGATGCCGCCGCCGCTGAACTCCACAATCTCGAGATTGAGGTTGGGCCGGTTGAATACACGCATCAGGGCGACGAGCGAATGCTGATCACGCCGAACTTGCGGCTGAACTACGGTTTCGCGAAGGGCTGGGAAGTGGTGCTTGAAGGAGAAACGACGCATGGCCTTTCCGCGGCGGCACGCCCCATAAGCCAGGTCGAGAACGGGTTTTTCCTAAAGACGGTGTTGCGCGAGGGCGTCTTGCAGGACCAGCCTGGTCCCAGCATTGCGACCGAGTTTGGTGTGCTGATGCCCGGCATCAACGATCAGCATGGGGCCGGCGGCAGCCTCACCGGCATTCTGTCGCAGAGCTGGAAACCCATCACGGTCCATTTCAATGCCGCAGCGGCAGTGACCCGGGAACAGCACGCGGACGTATTCTTCAGCACGATCCTTGAAGGTCCGCATGACTGGCCATTTCGCCCGGTAGCGGAACTCGCCTACGAACATGACTTCGGAGGAACCGAGATCAAATCGGCCCTGATTGGAGCGATCTGGCAGGCCCGGGACAATTTGGCGGTCGATCTCGGGCTGCGCGGCGGTTGTGTCGACCATCACACGCTGGCCGAAATCCGCGCCGGACTGACCTTCAGCTTTGCGATGCGCTCGGCACCGGCGGGAAAGAACGAAGGAGGCGAACGATGAACCAGGCGTTCCTTTATAGCCTCATTGGCGCTGTTCTCGGCGGTGGACCTGGTGTCTTCATCGCTACGGCTGGTGATGAAGGCGAAGCCTTCATGGCGAGCGATCAGCCAATCACGGTTGCCCAGGTCCAGAACGAGCTTCGCTCCGATGGCTGGCTGTGCAGATAACCGAACAAGGCCGGTATCTCGAAATAGCCGGATCAAAGGACGGTCAGGCTAGAAAGATGATGGTCGATACCCTGACAGGTCGCCTCATCGCGGATGGAGACGACGACTGAGGGACGCCTGGTCGAAACGCCGACGGACGAGAGACAGGGATTGGAGTTCGTCGCTGCTCGTGGGCGCCGCTTAGCGCCGGGATCATAAAATCCACCGTGTTGTTACCGGTCCGCCCGATCGAGATCAACGCTGAATAAAAGGTTCAATTGAAGCCACCAAATTCGTGTTTCAGCTGAGGGAGCACCAAGATGATACATGATGACAACAGGCTATCGAACATGGGGCAGTTATGCACTTGACATAATTGCCGAACATGGCGCCATAAAAACGAGCAAAACATGCCTTGGCTCAAAAGAATATTCCCTGTTCTTAGCCAAAGGAGATGCCTGTGAAACCGATGGTCGCTATCTTGAGCGTGATTCTTCTCTCCGGTTCCGCGAGTTAATCGTTTGCAGCCCATGAGCGACACGCAGATACAGCAGAATCTTCAAGCGCAAGGCTACAGCAACATCAAAATCGGAGATCACGATAAAGGCCATGTCGATGTAACCGCCACGAATAATGGCAGAGCGGCGGAGCTCGCGGTGGACCCGCAAACAGGTACCGTGAAAACCGACACAGATCAGAATAAAGATTGAACCGATTGCGGTTTGGCGAGCCGGTTTCGCCGGCTCGCCCTTGCCGGGATCCCGCACCGTGCAGCGGAGCAGATACCGTTCCACACACTTGTCTGCCTCTCGTCCTTCTTATGAGATTGCGGCCGCCGGGAAAAGGATCAAAGCGCTTGGTAACGGATGTTGCGGAAGGCGACGCGGCCGGTGTGGGTTTGCAGCCCGACATAGCTCGGTGCCGCCGCGGTGCTCGGCATCCCGCGGTTCGGGTAGGGGTTGTCGAAGACGCACACCTAGTCGCCGTTGAGGAAGACCTGGTAGTTCTGGCCCTGGACGCGGATCTCGTACTGGTTCCATTGGCCGATCGGCCGCGCCGGCTTGAGCGCGAAGGTTTCGCCGTCGCGGCGGCCGTCGTTGCGGTAGATGGCGCCGGTCTTGTGGATGTCCTGGCCGTCGGGTGCGCCAAATTCGTCGATTTGGACCTCGAATCCGAAATCGACCGCGACAAAGGCATTGTTGTTGTAGCCCTTGGTTTCCGGGTTGGGAAAGCGGATGAACACGCCCGAATTGTCGTAATCCTCCCAGCGCAGCCAATCGAGCCGCAGGACGAAATCGGGCGGCATCGCGGTCGTACACCACAACAGCCCGATATCGGTCCCGGTCACTGCTTCCAGGGTGCCGTCGACAATTAGGAAATGGCCGGGATCGTCGCGGCCCGGCTGGTTGCGAATGATCGACATGCGCCAGTTGTCGAGGCTGAAGCCGTCGAACAGCGGGGTGCAGCCGTCGGCCGGCTGATACGGCGTCGGGGGCGGCGCGAGGTGGTCGCCGAGGCGGCGGGCCAGGGCGATCCCGGTGAGCATCGGGTTGGGTGAGCCGGTCGACGGCAGCAGCGCGGGCGCCGCCACGAAAGCGTTGGTCAGTTCGTGCAGACGGCAGTCGGGGTCGGTGGGCGAGCGAGCGGCGCCCTGGTTTCCCATCCACAAGGTTCCCGCCTCGTGGTGCGTGGTGCCGAGCCCGTCGCGGTTCTTGCCGATCACCTCCATCGCGCCGCCCGCCGCGAACACCGCCGCGACGTCATCGGCCGCCTTGTCCATCGCGTCCCACAGCGCGAGGTCTTTCTGCGTCGGCGCGATCGAGACGATGGCCCTGCGCGCCCCCCACTGGTCCGCCTCGGGATCGAGCGCGATGCGGTTCCCGGCGACCTGCCCCTCCATCTGGCCGATGCCGCGCATCGTGATGACGATGTGGCTCTCGCTGGCGGTGCGGAAATTGTCGAACGTGTCGATATCCGGGATCTTCTTGAACAGCTCGGCTTCCGAATCGGTACCCATCGGGCCGAGCCCGGCAGCGGTGATCTGCAGATGGAAATGGCCGAGCGCGCCATCGGCGTGCTGGTGCCTGCCCTTGACGATCAGCGCCCCGGCCTGCAGCGCCTTGACGTTCGGATTCAGCCCGGAGAGGGCGCTGCGGGGTATCCGGATCGTCAGGTTCGAGCGCAAATGCGCGAGAAAATTCTGACCCGCCAGCGGCGCTACCGGCTGGCCGTCGAGCGCCAGCAATACGAGGCGCGTCGTCTCGATCGTGCCAAGCGCAATGACGACCGGCGCCGCCGGTTGCACCGGTACCGTCCCCTGATTGGTCTCGATTGCAAGCACGTTGAGACCGCCTTGGGTGCGCCCGGTGATGAGCCGTGTGACATGGCACTGCGGCACGATCATCAGCCGCTTCTTGACGTCGTCGCCGCCCGACTCCGCAAAGGCCATGCGCGACGCCTTCATCAGGATCGGCACGGAGCTGAACTTATTGAACGGAAAGAAGCCGGAGAGCGAGCGGGTCTGCACCGCCAGCGGCGCTTCGAGTTTCGCCATGTTGCGCAAGGTCTGCACATTGGGCGCCGACCCGCTGGGTGTCGGCAGCCCCAGCAGCTGCAGCAGCGCGTCGCGGCCCGGATTGGCGCCGAGGGCCCGCACCGCCAGCGGGTCCGGCAGTTGCGCCAGGTCGATCGCATCGGTCACCTTGCCGGCCGCGATGCCGCTATGGAGCTGCTGGCGCAGCGCGTTCTGCAGCTCGCCGAAGATGAAGTCGTTGGTTTCGTCGACGCCGATCTGCTCCGACGCTTCCTTGAAGTACCGGTTGTTGAGGTCGTCGACGACCCCCTGCGGCCACACCGTCGTTGCTGCCGCAGTCAGCATCTCGGTGTCGATCAGCTGCGGCGACCAGCCGCCCCAATAGAGCGAGCGCCCGCCGATGCAATAGGCGAGACCGGGAAAGATCGTGCTCGAATGCCAGGCCAGCCCCCAAACCTCTTCCCGCGGGCGCTGGTCCTGGCCGGCGGCGCGCAGCGCGGCGATGCTTGTCGCACCGGGCACGTTGAGCCCGACCATCGGCAGGTCCTGCACGTGCTCGGTCAGCAGGAACGGGCCGCCTTCCAGTACCAGAATGCGATGGCGATGCGTCTTGTCGGCATTGAAGATGTGACTCGCGACCGCGGCGCCAAACGTGCCGCCGCCGAGGACAATGACGTCGAACGGCCGCGCATCGTTCTGCGGGCTGCCATCTGGGCGCCGCGCCGTGTGGTCGGCGCTGCGCAGTGCTTCGTCAAGGCCATTGCAAACAAAACGACCGAGCACATCGAGCGAAAATGCGGTGTGTTCGGCGCCAGTCGGGGTAGCCATAGGAAACCTCCCGCGATGCAGGCTCGACAAAGGGGTCGAGCCCTGCGGGCGATTATTACGCTCCGGTACCGCATCACCGTGTGACAGCGTTCACAAATCTTATCGCATTTGATTCGGCTGCACTTGAGTACGGGTTTTCTGATGCTGCAACCGATGCAAGGCGATTGAGGCATCGCGAACGGGTATGACGAGGAGTTCGCTTCGGGGATCTCCAGCCGGCTCGCATGCCGGGGCTTGTCGTCAGCTGTAGGCCGGTAGCCGGCGCTCGTTTCTGAGCATCGGGAAATAAGTTATACGAATGCGCGCAGTCGGCGGGTCGTTTCCTCCGCGATGCGCTCGACCAGCTCGGCGGCGTTCGTGTCCTTCGCCAGCGCCGCCGATTGTCCCGACGTCAGGGCGGTCCATTCGCGATCTCCCGCCGCCGCCAGCGGCGAGGTGAGGCTCTGTTGCGCCGGGACCGGCAGCGGCTGCAGGCCGGACGCGACAAGCTCGTCGATCATGTTGTTGCGGATGTAGCGGCACGCTCGACCGCTGATGACGTCCGTGACGACCGTCGAGGCGTCGTCGGCGGCCGCCAAGGCGGCGCGATGGGCCTCGCGCACCTCCGCTTCTTCACAGCGCAAGAACGCGGTCCCCAGCTGCACCGCGCTCGCGCCCAGCATGAAAGCGGCCGCGGCGGTGCGGCCGTCCGCGACGCCACCGGCCGCGACCACCGGCACGTGCACGGCGTCGACAATCTGCGGCAACAGCGCAAACAGCCCCGGCTGCATCGTGATATCGACGCCGGTGAAGGTCGCGCGGTGCCCGCCGGCCTCGATCCCCTGCGCGATGATCGCATCGACCCCGCTTTTTTCGAGCTTTCGCGCTTCGGCAACCGTCGTTGCGCTCGACACGATGAAGATGCCGGCCGCCTGCAGGGTCTGGATCACCTCGGGATCGGGGAGGCCGAAATGAAAGCTCACGACCTCGGGTTTTGTTTCGAGCAATAGCGCCACGTGCGCGGGTCCGACATCGCTGACGACACCTTGCGGTCGCGGCACTGGCCCCACCCCGTGAGCGTCATAATGCGGCTGGAGATGCTGCCGCATTGCCTCGACGATTTCCGGCGCACAACCGGGGTCCGGCCAGATCGGATAATTGACGTTGAGGCTGCCGCTGCTTTGCTGCCGAAATCCGGCAATGCGGCGCGCTGCCTGTTCCGCGCTGCGGGCCCACATGCCGAGCCCGCCAAGCCCTCCGGCATTGGTGACGGCGGCGGCCAGCGCTGGCGTGCTCGCACTCCCCATCGGCGCCTGGATGATCGGCCATTTGAGGTTCAATCGCTCGGTGAGCGCATTGTTCGGCCACATGGTGCGCTCCTTAAGTGCGGTCAGTGCCTACGGAGAGACGGCCAGGATCGCGTCTTCGTACCGCCCGCCGCCCATCTCGCTCGGCGCGAAGATGCCGTGGCCGGCGATCCATTCGCGAGCCTCTTCGTAAGCCTCGCGCGTGTAGGGCTCGAACACGATCCGCTCGCCCGGTCCCCAGCGCCTTGTATCCGTCTGGTCGCGGAACCGCGCCGGAAACTCCTCCTTGTAGTAGTGCGTGTAGCGCTCAGGCCGCAGGTCGATGTCGCGCTGCGCC